>NZ_JBIAUK010000014.1:0-211625 GCF_042892775.1 Streptomyces sp. NPDC001717
AAGCTGGCCCCGCGCCCCCCGGGGGAGCCCCCCCCCGCCCCGACCCGCGCCCACGGGGGTGGGGGGGGGGGGGCGGGCGGGGGGGGGGGGGGGGGGGGGGGGGGGGGGGCCCCCGCCCCCCCCCCCCCCCGCCGCGCATCACCGGACGGCCCGCGAGGGCCCGGCTTGTCCAACGCGGCCAACCACGGACGGGTGATCCTTCCGTACAGGCGGAAATCCGGTCCGCTGCCGCCACTACACTGCTCAACACATACGCGTCAGGCCCACAGTGTCGTGCGTCTTCCACGCGGCTACCCCCTCCACCGCCTGCGGCCGTCGGGACGGCCGTCCGCACTGGACTTGTGAGGATGACCCACGTGAGCTCGAAACCTGTCGTACTCATCGCCGAAGAGCTGTCGCCCGCGACCGTCGAGGCGCTCGGCCCGGACTTCGAGATCCGGCACTGCAACGGCGCGGACCGCGCCGAGCTGCTGCCCGCGATCGCCGACGTCGACGCGATCCTCGTGCGCTCCGCCACCAAGGTCGACGCCGAGGCCATCGCCGCGGCGAAGAAGCTGAAGGTCGTCGCCCGCGCCGGCGTCGGTCTGGACAACGTGGACGTCTCCGCCGCCACCAAGGCCGGCGTGATGGTCGTCAACGCTCCGACCTCGAACATCGTGACGGCCGCCGAGCTCGCCTGCGGCCTGCTCGTCGCCACCGCCCGCAACATCCCGCAGGCCAACACCGCCCTGAAGAACGGCGAGTGGAAGCGGAACAAGTACACCGGCGTCGAGCTCAGCGAGAAGACCCTCGGTGTCGTCGGCCTCGGCCGCATCGGTGTCCTGGTCGCCCAGCGCATGTCGGCCTTCGGCATGAAGATCGTCGCGTACGACCCCTACGTGCAGCCCGCGCGCGCCGCCCAGATGGGCGTCAAGATGCTGGCGCTGGACGAGCTCCTGGAGGTCGCCGACTTCATCACCGTGCACCTGCCCAAGACCCCCGAGACCCTCGGTCTCATCGGGGACGAGGCCCTGCACAAGGTGAAGCCGTCCGTCCGCATCGTCAACGCCGCGCGCGGCGGGATCGTGGACGAGGCCGCCCTGTACTCGGCCATCAAGGAGGGCCGCGTCGCCGGCGCCGGCCTCGACGTGTACGCGAAGGAGCCCTGCACGGACTCCCCGCTCTTCGAGCTCGACCAGGTCGTCTGCACCCCGCACCTCGGCGCGTCCACGGACGAGGCCCAGGAGAAGGCCGGTATCGCGGTCGCCAAGTCCGTGCGCCTCGCGCTCGCCGGTGAGCTCGTGCCGGACGCGGTCAACGTCCAGGGCGGTGTCATCGCCGAGGACGTCCGTCCGGGCCTGCCGCTCGCCGAGAAGCTCGGCCGCATCTTCACCGCCCTCGCGGGCGAGGTCGCGGTCCGACTCGACGTCGAGGTCTGCGGCGAGATCACCCAGCACGACGTGAAGGTGCTCGAACTCTCCGCGCTCAAGGGTGTCTTCGAGGACGTCGTCGACGAGACGGTCTCCTACGTCAACGCCCCGTTGTTCGCGCAGGAGCGCGGCGTCGAGGTGCGTCTGACCACCAGCTCGGAGTCCCCGGACCACCGCAACGTGGTGACCGTCCGCGGCACCCTGTCGGACGGTCAGGAGGTCTCGGTCTCCGGCACGCTCGCGGGCCCGAAGCACCTTCAGAAGATCGTGGGCGTCGGCGAGTACGACGTGGACCTGGCGCTCGCCGACTTCATGGTCGTGCTGCGCTACGCCGACCGCCCGGGCGTGGTCGGCAAGGTCGGCCAGCTGCTCGGCGAGGCCGGTCTGAACATCGCGGGCATGCAGGTCGCCCGTGCCGAGGAGCACGGCGAGGCGCTCGCCATCCTCACCGTCGACGCGGAGGTCCCGGCGAACGTCCTCGCGGACATCTCCACCGAGATCGGCGCGGTCTCCGCGCGCACCGTCAGCCTCGGCTGACCGGTACGGACCAACGGGAGAGGGCCCGGGGATCTTCCCCCGGGCCCTTTCCCGTTTCCCTTTTCCCTCGTCCCGCGTCAGCCGTGCCCCGGCTCGGGCGGGTCCCTGCGGGGCTCGTCCCCCACCCGCCCTTCCGCCGTTCCCCGGGGCTCCGTCCCGGACCCCGCGCCTCAAACGCCGGCGGGGCTGGGAGTGTCCCCGGGCTCCGCCCCGGACCCCGCGCCTCAAACGCCGGCGGGGCTGGGGGTGTCGGCGGGGCTGAGGGTGGGGGCCGGGCCAGGGGTGTCGGCCGGGCCGGATGCGTCCGCCGGGGTCGGGGCCGGGGTCGCGATTCCCCGCAGCAGGGTCGCGGCGAGCAGGGCCGCCCCGACGAGGAGTGCGGTGCCGCCCCAGGCCGCGGAGTGCATTCCGTGGACGAAGGCCTCCCGGGCCAGGGCCAGCAGTTGCCCGCCCGCCTCCCCGCCCATCCGGTGGGCGACGGCCACCGCTCCGCCGAGGGTCTCCCGCGCGGCCGGGTCGGCGGCGGCGAGGTCGCCGCGGTAGACCGCGGTGCCCAGGCTGCCCAGGACCGCCATGCCGAGGGCGCCGCCGAACTCCTGACCGGTCTCCAGGAGGGAGGCGGCGGAACCGGCCTTCTCGGCGGGGGCCGAGGCGAGCGCCATGTCGGAGACCAGGGACATCACGGTGACGATGCCCGAGGCGAGCACCCCGGCGCCGGTCAGCAGCAGCCACAGCGAGTCGGTGCCGACCAGGGCCATCAGGGCGAATCCGCCGGCGGCGAGGACGAACCCGCCGGCGATGACGTACGCCCGGTCCGTCTTCTGGGCCAGGGCGGCGGAGACCGGGGCCGCGGCACCGATGACGACCGAGGGGGCCAGGCTCCACAGTGCGGCTTCCAGGGTGCCCATGCCGAGCACGGACTGCAGGTACTGGGTCGTGAAGTAGGCCGAGCCCATCATGGCGAAGGCCGCGATCGTGTTGAGGCCGACCCCGGCGCCGAAACCGCGGCCCCGGAACAGCACCCGGCCGACCATCGCGTCCTCCCGGGTCCGCTGCCGGCGGACGAAGACGTACCCGAAGGCCAGGCCGACGAGCAGGCAGCCCGCGTAGAAGGGCTCGAAGCCCTCGGCGGCGATCTCCTTGAGCCCGTAGACGACCGGCAGTACGGCGGCCGTGGACAGCGGCACGGACAGCAGGTCGAAGCGACCGGGGGCCGGGTCCTTGAACTCGGGGACCAGTACGGGGACCAGGACCAGCAGGAGCAGCATCGCGGGCACGTTGACCAGGAAGACGGAGCCCCACCAGAAGTGGT
Organism: Streptomyces sp. NPDC001717; assembly: GCF_042892775.1. NCBI lineage: Bacteria > Bacillati > Actinomycetota > Actinomycetes > Kitasatosporales > Streptomycetaceae > Streptomyces > Streptomyces sp. NPDC001717. The sequence goes on from NZ_JBIAUK010000014.1 coordinate 3,259, forward strand.
TCAGCATCACACCGCTGAGCACCGAGCCGAGGGCGATCCCGCCGGTCATGGCCCCGGACCAGATGGCGATGGCCTTGCCGCGCTGCTTGTCGTCCCGGAAGAGGTTGCGGATGAGCGCGAGCGTGGAGGGCATCAGGGTGGCGCCGCCGATCCCGAGCAGTACACGGGCCGCGATCAGCATCTCCGCGCTCGTGGCGTAGGCGGCGCCGGCCGAGGCGAGGCCGAAGGCCGTCGCGCCGATCAGCAGCAGCCTGCGGCGGCCGATCCGGTCGCCGAGCGATCCCATCGTGATCAGCAGGCCGGAGAGGGCGAAGGCGTAGCTGTCGAAGATCCACAGCTGCTGGGTGGCGCTCGGGTCCAGCTGCTCGGTGATGGCCGGGATGGCGAAGTAGAGGACGGAGACGTCCATCGAGACCAGGAGCAGAGGCAGCAGGAGGACCGTGAAGGCGGTCCATTCGCGGCGGCCGGCGAGGCGCGCGGTGGCGCTGGGGTTCGTCATGAGAAGGAATGTACAGACGTCATAAACGTTTGTCTATGACGTCTGTACATGACGATCGTCTGGAACTTCCGTCTGTGACGCCCGTCTTGCTACGGTGACGCCATGGGACATCGCGAAGATCTGCTTGAGGGTGCCAAGAAGTGCCTGGTCGAGAAGGGTTTCGTGCGCACGACGGCGCGCGACATCGTGAAGGCCTCGGGCGCGAACCTGGCCTCCATCGGCTATCACTACGGCTCGAAGGACGCGCTGCTCACCGAGGCCTTCGTCGCCTTGTTGCAGGAGCTGGGCGCGGGATTCCAGGACGGTGCGGCAGGTGAGGGCGGTTCGCTGGAACGCTTCCGCGTGGTCTGGGAGGGCTTCCTCGCCCAGCGCGAGGCGGCGGGCCCGGTCTGGGCGGCCAGCCTGGAGGTCGCGCTCTCCCGCGACCGGCTGCCGGACCTGCACGCCATGATCGCGGCCTCGCAGGGCGAGGGGCGCCGCGGCCTGATCGCGATGATGACCGACACCCCGGAGGAGGAGATCGGCGAACGGGAGGAGCGGACGCTCGGAGCCTTCTACCAGGCACTCCTGAACGGCCTCATGATCCAGTGGCTGTTCGACCCGAAGTCGGCCGCGAGCGCCGAGGAGTTCACCGAAGGCATGCGGATGGCCGCCGCGCGGGCCGTGGGATCTGCGGCGGAGTGACCGGAGCCGGAACCGCCGCCCGGCCGGCTCCGTCCCACCCCCGAATCGGCCCGAGACGAGGGGGAGTTGCGATGGCGGCAGGGAGAACCGGAGCCGGGGCGGTGGTGTCCGGCCTGATGGTGGCGGCGGCGTTGCTGACGGCCGGATGTGGAGCGGCGCCCGGGGGAGCGGGAAGAGCCGAGCGGACCGCTCCCGCGGACACCCGGCCGCGCATGGAACGGGTGGCCGCCGCCTGGGAGGGCTCGGCGGCGCTCAAGCAGTGGCGGGACGGCTTCCACCCGTTGGGCGAACAGGACTGGGCGCCGACGGGTGGATTCCGCTCGGGCGAGGACAAGGCCGCCGCGGTCAACGGAAACTTCGTCCTGCGCGCCGGGCTGCCCGCCGACCCGCCGCCCGCCACCCCGGTCCGCTGGGACGCGGGCGGCGAGCTCGCCCTGCCCCTGCTGAGCGCGCAGGAGGCGTACGAGCAACTGGGCCGCGGGAAGGGCCCCGCGGGGCAGCCCGATCACGCCCTGCCCATCACGGCCGTCGTCTTCGGGGAGACCGCCGTGCGCACCAGCCGGGGCCCGGCCCGGGTCCCCGCGTGGCTGTTCACCGTCGAGGGGTATGACACGCCGCTCGCCCGGATCGCGATCCGACCGCAGGAGCTCCCCAAGCCCCCGATCGAGCCGCTGCGCACCGTCGACGGGGGCACGGCCCCGCTGTCCGGCCACTCGGCCGCGTCCCCGGACGCGACCTCCTTCGAGGTGACGGCAGGTCATGGAGCCTGCGACGGCGGGGTCGCCGTCGACGTCCTCGAAGGCACGGACACCGTGGTCCTCGCCGGGCGGATCCTGCCCGGCGAGAAGACGGGCCGCGACGCGGCCTGCCCCGCGATCATGCTGGAGCAGAACGTCCCCGTCACCCTGACCCGGCCGGTGGGGGAGCGGATCGTCATCGACTCGGAGAGCGGCGCACCGCTGGAGAAGGGTTACCGGCGCCGCTGAAGCCCCGTCAACAGGTGATCACGACCTTGGCGCTCGCGTGCTCCACTTCGAGGTAGCGGATGGCCTCGGCCCCTTCCCTCAGCGGGTAGGTGCGGTCGACGGCCGGAGTGACCGCGCCCCGCTCGACGAGCTCGCGCAGCGCCGCCAGGTTGTCCGCATTCGGCTTCGCCGTCAGGACGTGGATCTTCGGGCCGCCGAAGCGGGGCATGAGCTGCCCGCGGATGATGAGGCCCATCGGGCCGAACAGGCTGCCGCCGTCGGACACACCGCCGCCGGACAGGACCAGGGCGCCCGCGCGGGTCAGCGCTCGCCGCTGGTCGGCCAGCGTGCGGTTGCCCACCAGGTCGAGGACGAGGTCGTACCGCAGTCCCGTCCGGGTGAAGTCCTCCTGCTTGTAGTCGACGACGTGGTCCGCGCCGAGCGAGCGGACCAGGTCCACGTTCCGGGTGCTGCACACGCCGGTCACCTCCGCGCCGAGCGCCTTGGCGATCTGCACGGCGAAGGTGCCCACGCCGCCCGAGGCGCCGTTGACCAGGACGTGCTGCCCCGGCCGCAGGCCCCCCAGATCGCGCAGGCCCATCAGGGCGGTGTTCCCGGCCAGCGGCACCGCGGCGGCCTGCTCGAAGGACAGGTTGGCCGGCTTCGCGCCCACCGCGCCCTGCGGGGCGCACACGTACTCGGCGAACGCCCCGCCGGCCTCGCCGTACACCTCGTCACCGGGGCGCAGCCCGGTCACGCGGCTGCCGACGGCCTCCACCACGCCCGCGAAGTCGGTGCCCTGGATCGGCTGTCTCGGTCTGGTCAGTCCGAAGGCCAGGCGCGCCACGTACGGATCGCCGCGCATGACGTGCCAGTCACGGGCGTTCACCGAGGCCGCGCGCACCCGTACGAGCACCTCGCCGTCCCCGGGGACCGGGCGGTCGACCTCCCTGAACTCCAGAACATCGGATGAGCCGTACCGGTCCTGGACGATCGCCTTCATCTGGCCTCCGCAAGTCGATTGTTCGCGACGTTAAGGGACCCGCGGCCGTACCGGTATCCGGGACCGCCCCTAGGGACCGCCCCCGATACCGGCCGTACCGCCTGCGTCGTCAGCCGTGCAGCCGGGCCGCCTTGAGGGCCATGTGCAGCAGCAGCCGGTCCTCGCCCTCGTCCAGGTCCAGCCCCGTCAGCTGCTCCACCCGCGAGATCCGGTAGTACAGGGTCTGCCGGTGGATCCCCAGCGCCGCGGCCGCGCGCCCCGCCTGCCCCGCGCAGTCCAGGAACACCTCGGCGGTACGGGCCAGTTCGCGGTGGGCCGGGTCCAGCAGGGCGCGGGTCGCCGGATCGCCCACGGGATCGGCGGCGAGCGCGGCCAGCATCCGGTACGGGCCGATGGCCGACCACCGCGCGACCCGGCCGAGCCGGGGCTGCGCGGCGGCCGCGCGGGCCGCCGCGACCGCCTGTTCCCAGGCGGCGGGCAGCGCCCCCAGACCCCGGATCGGCTCGGCCACGCCGGCGGTGGCGGGGCGAACTCCCGGTGCGGAGGCTCCCGCGGCTCCCGGGAGCAGCCGGGCCACCGCCGTCAGGGCCGGATCCAGGGCGTCGGGCGAGCGCAGCCGCAGCAGCACCGCCAGGTCGCCGCCCCCGGACGCGGTGCCGTCGGCTCCGCCCGCCCCGCGCGGGACCACGCACACCGCCGCCGCGCCCGGCACCGACGCCGGGGCCTCCCCGGGCCACGGCGCCACGCACACCGCCGCGTGCAGCCCGTCCCCGCCCGCGCCGAGGGCGAGCCGCAGCGCGGACACCGCCATGTCCTGCTGCCAGCCCCGCCCTGCCGTCAGTACCGCCAGGAACTCCCGCGAGAGGTCGGCGCCCGCCTTCGCCTCCTCGGCGAGCAGGACCCCGATCCGCTCGGCCACCTCCATGGCGGCGTCGAGTGCCGCGGCGCTCGGGCCGGCGTCGGAGGAGGGTCGGCCGGGGGAGGGCCGGCCGGGCTTGCCGGGCTCCTGGTCGAGGAGCCACACGTACCCCTGCACGATGCCCCGGTAGCGCACCGGAAGGCAGATCCGCCCCCGGAAGACCCCCGCGTCGGGTGCCGCCGGGATCCGGACGGGCCCGGTGGCGCGGGCGATGCCGAACCCCTCGAACCAGGAGCGGACGGCCGCGGTCGACTGACGCGTGAGGATCGACCTGGTCCGGACCGGATCCATCGCCGAGTCGTCCTCGCTGTCGTGCGCGCCGAAGGCGATGAGGCGGAAGTCCCGGTTCTCCAGCGTCGCCGGGGCGCCGAGCAGCGCAGAGATCTCGTCCACCAGGTCCTGGTAATCGCCCTTCACGCGGCCATTCTCCCACTCGCACGGCGGCTCTTCAGACAGATGTATGAGATCGGGGACACGGATGCGTGACAGCTGTCGATGGCAGAGCATCGAAGCGATCCTTAGGTTTCACGGAGGTTTTACTTGAGCTTTTCTTCTGCCACCCGCTGGAGGTGCCCCCGTGCTGGGTCCCGTGATCCTCGCCGCTTCGCGCAGCGACAAGATGCGCCGAATCGTCTCTGCCGCCCCGGTGACCAAGCCCGTGGTGAACCGGTTCATCCCCGGTGAGACGGTCGAGCAGGTGATCCCGATCGTCGAGGACCTCACGCGCAAGGGCCTGGAAGTCACCCTCGACGTCGTCGGCGAGGACATCACCGAGGTGGCCCAGTCGCACGCCGCCCGCGACGCCTACCTCCGGCTCATCGAGCACCTCGACGTCCTCGGCCTCGGCGAGACCGTCGAGATGTCCGTGAAGCTGTCGATGTTCGGCCAGGCGCTGGAAGGCGGCCACGAGCTCGCCCTCGCCAACGTCCGCCCGGTCGTCGAGGCCGCCGCCGCCATCGGCACCACCGTGACCCTCGACGCCGAGGACCACACCACCCTCGACTCGATGTTCGCCATCCACGAGGAGCTGCGCCGGGACTTCCCCGAGACCGGCTGCGTGATCCAGGCGTACCTCTTCCGCACCGAGGCCGACGCCCGGCGCCTCGCCGCCGCCGGCAGCCGCGTCCGGATCGTGAAGGGCGCCTACAAGGAGCCCGCCGAGGTCGCCTACCAGGACAAGGCCGAGATCGACAAGGCGTACGTCCGCATCATGAAGATCCTGATGGAGGGCGAGGGCTACCCGATGATCGGGTCGCACGACCCGCGCCTGATCGCCATCGCGCAGGAGCTCGCCCGGGCGGCCGGGCGCAAGCAGGACGAGTACGAGTTCCAGATGCTCTACGGCATCCGCAGCGAGGAGCACCTGCGCCTCGCCGCCGAAGGCCACCGGATGCGCGTCTACACCGCGTACGGGACGGACTGGTACGGCTACTTCATGCGCCGCCTCGCGGAGAAGCCCGCCAACCTCCTCTTCTTCCTCCGCTCGATGATCACCAAGAACTAGTCCAGAACCAGGTCAAGGAGTTAGCAGAGCCATGGACGCAGTGACCCAGGTCCCCGCTCCGGTCAACGAGCCGGTCCACTCGTACGCCCCGGGCAGCGCCGAGCGCGCGCGTCTCGAAGCGCAGCTCAAGCAGCTGTCCGAGAACCCGATCGACCTCCCGATGACGATCAACGGCGTCAAGCGGATGGGCGGCGGCGAGCGCTTCGACGTGGTCCAGCCCCACGACCACAAGTCCGTCATCGGCACCTACGCCAACGCCACCGAGGCCGACGCCCGGGAGGCCGTCGACGCGGCCCTGGCCGCCGCCCCGGCCTGGCGCGCGATGTCGTTCGACGACCGCGCCGCCATCATCCTGCGCGCCGCCGAGCTGCTGGCCGGCCCGTGGCGCGAGAAGCTCGCCGCCTCGACCATGCTGGGCCAGTCCAAGACCGCGCAGCAGGCCGAGATCGACACCCCGTGCGAGCTCGTCGACTTCTGGCGCTTCAACGTCCACTTCGCCCGCCAGATCCTGGCCGAGCAGCCGGTCGCGAACTCCGCCGGCGTGTGGAACCGCAGCGACCACCGCCCGCTGGAAGGCTTCGTCTACGCGATCACGCCGTTCAACTTCACGGCCATCGCCGGCAACCTGCCGACCGCCCCCGCCCTCATGGGCAACGTGGTCCTGTGGAAGCCGTCCCCGACCCAGACCCACTCCGCGGTCCTCCTCATGGAGCTCCTGGAGGAGGCCGGCCTGCCGAAGGGCGTCATCAACCTGGTGACCGGCGACGGCATCGCCGTCTCCGAGGTGGCCCTGAACCACCCCGAGCTGGCGGGCATCCACTTCACCGGCTCGACCAAGACCTTCCAGTACCTGTGGAAGACGGTCGGCAACAACATCGAGAAGTACAAGTCCTACCCGCGCCTCGTCGGCGAGACCGGCGGCAAGGACTTCGTCGTCGCGCACCCGTCCGCGGACCGCGCCATCCTGAAGACCGCCCTGACCCGCGGCTCCTTCGAGTTCCAGGGCCAGAAGTGCTCGGCGTCCTCGCGCGCCTACGTCCCGGCCTCCATCTGGAACGACGGCTTCAAGGAGGCCTTCGCGGCCGAGGTCGACGGCATCACCATGGGTGACGTCCGCGACCTGACCAACTTCATCGGCGCCGTCATCGACGAGCGGTCCTTCGCGAAGAACAAGGCCGCGATCGACCGTGCGAAGGCCGACCCGACGTGCGAGATCATCGCGGGCGGCACGTACGACGACTCCGAGGGCTACTTCGTGCGCCCGACCGTCATCGCGTGCACCGACCCGGAGAACGAGGTCTTCACGACCGAGTACTTCGGCCCGATCCTGGCGATCCACGTCTACGAGGACGCCGACTTCGACGCGATGCTGGCCCAGATGGAGTCCGTCTCGGCGTACGCCCTGACCGGCTCGATCATCGCCGCCGACCGCTACGCGGCCGCGGACGCGATGGAGAAGCTCCGCTTCGCGGCGGGCAACTTCTACATCAACGACAAGTCGACCGGCGCCGTCGTCGGCCAGCAGCCCTTCGGCGGCGGCCGCGCCTCGGGCACCAACGACAAGGCCGGCGCGGCGAGCAACCTCCAGCGCTGGACCTCGACCCGCTCCATCAAGGAGACCCTGGTCCCGCCGACCGAGTACGGCTACCCGCACATGGGCTGACCGGCCCCGCAGAACCCCGCCCCCGCTCCGGTACCCCCAAGTCCGGAGCGGGGGCGGTTTCCATTCCCCGAAGGGGCAAGCGGTGCTAGCCTGAACGGAGTTGTCGCGTACGGCGACACGCTCCACGCACTCGGGCCCGGACACCCGAGGGAGCGCAGGGCTCTCACGAGTTCCCGTACGGGGTGGATGTCAGCACGGAGATACGAGACCTCTACGCGTCGTACCGGGACGGTGCCCGAGGAGACGTATGTCCAGGCGCACAGACAACCGCCACCGTGTGGCCACCCTCTGCCGAGAGGCCACGGGCCTCGCCCACCACACCTGCCTGAAGTGGGCCGCGGCCGGCCTGATCACCAGGGAGCAGCCGGTGCCCGATGCCGGCGGCGCCGGGCAGCGCACCTTCGAGGCCCAGATGGTCCACGTCCTCGCCGACTCCCTGCGCGACGACCAGCGTCAAGGGGCCGTGCTCGGCTTCACGCGCGCCGTGCCCGGTACGGCCGGCCTGGCACTCGACCTGCACCCGGCCATGGCCGACCGGGTGCTTGGTGCCCTCCTTCCGCGCCTGGACGAGGTCTACGGCGGGACCCGGGGCGTTCCCGGCCTCAGGCTCGCACCGCACGGCCGGGAGTGGGTGGTCAGGAGCGCGGAGGGGGACGCGGCGGTACGACTGATCCATCCGGACGGGGAATGGCGGCCGAAGCTGCCGGAGCACGCCGACGGGCTGCGGCAGCTGTGGCGGCGCAACCGCCATCGCCCCCACCCGGCCGAGGCGGCCGAGCTGTCCGCCTGGACCGCCCGGGGCGGCGATCCGGACCGGGCCGCGGCGCAGGACCTGCTGCTCAGCCGGGTCCTGAGGCGACCCCAGCTGCTCGGCGTGACCACCACCGCGCACGGGTGGGCGAACACCTACACCCACGGAAGCATGGACCTGGTCGTCGAGTGGTGCTGCGCCCTGGAGGCGGCCGAGCTGGAACGGCGACTGCGCCGCAGCGGACTGGCGCACCGGCCCCCTTACGTGCAGGAGCAACCGCGGGACCGGCCGTGGTTCGCCGGGGAGATCGCGCTGGGCGGGGCGTTCGTCACCGTCCGGCGGCAGCGTTGTCCGGTGGGCGGCGACAGGCTCCGTGCGCGGGGGGTGGCCTGATGCTGACCGCGGCGATCGTGACGGCGGCAGTGCTCGGGGTCGCCAAGGTGGTGCGCGACTGGCTGATCCTGCGGCAGGTGCGCGCCGCCATGGATGCGGGCACGCCCGAGGACCGGGTACGGATCGGGATGCGGCTGGCCGGGGCCCTGGGCGGGCAGGCGGCCGCCGACGAGGGGCCGCCGCCCGCCACCGAGGTGGTCACACCTCCACGATGACCTGGTCGAGGGACTTGCGGACCAGGTCCGGGACCTCGCAGTCGTCCGCCGGGTAGCCCACCGGGATCACCGCGAAGGCCTTCTCGTTCTCCGGTCGGTCCAGGACGTGGGAGAGGAAGCGCATCGGGCTCGGCGTGTGGATCAGCGCGGCCAGGCCCGACAGGTGGAGGGCGGACAGCAGCATGCCGACCGCGATGCCGACCGACTCGTCCACGTAGTAGTGCTTGCGCTTCGTGCCGTCGGGGCCGAGCCAGTAGCGCTGCTGGAAGACCACGATCAGGGCCGGGGCGTCCGTGAGGTGGGTCTTCACGGCGTCCGTGCCGAGGGGGCGCAGGGCCGCGAGCCATTCGTCGCCGAGCCGGCCGTCGTAGGAGAGCTCCTCCTCCTGCTCGGCGGCGGCGCGGATCCGCTCCCGTACGACGGGGTCCTTGACCAGGACGAAGGTCCACGGCTGCTGGTGCGCCCCGGACGGAGCGGTCGCGGCGCACGCGATGGCGTCGCGGACCACCTGCTCGGGCACGGGGTCGGGGGAGAAGTGGCGTACGGTCCTGCGCTCGTCCATCCGCGCCCGCAACTCGGCGGCGCGCGCCAGGGATTCCTCTCCGGGCATGCGTGCGGGGCGATAGGGGGCGGGACGGTACGGGTGGCCGTGGATCGGGGTCCACGCTTCGGTATCGGGCGACATGGAGGGAGTCTGCCGAGGCAATGGTCCAGACCGCCAGAGCCCCGTCGGCCCCATGGCGGCCGAACTCCGGCGTTCCGCGTCCGCGGCGCGGCCCGCCCGGCCGCCCGGCGGGGTCCGGCCGGACCCCGCCGGGCCGGGAGCGTCAGGAGCCCGAGATGCTCGGGGCGCCGGTCTCGATGTGGCCCGTGTAGCGGCGCGACCAGGTGCCGTCGGAGTCGGCGAGGATCGTGAAGTCGTACCAGCCGTTGCTGTACGCCACCGCGTTGAAGTAGTCCTCGGTGGAGGAGTTCGCGGCGACGGTGTAGGTCCACGGGCCGTCGGTGCGGTAGGCGTTCGAGCGGATCGTGAAGGTGACCGGCGAGGCCGAGGCGTTGGTCATCTTGAACCAGATCGCGGTCTTGCCCGTGCCCGCCTCGACGGCGAAGCGGGCCGCGACCTCCAGCGACTTGCCCGGCTTCGTGGCGTCGCCGAGGAAGCGGCGCAGGAAGCGGTTCGGGCCGTACATCGAGATGTCGTACTTGCCGGAGCCGCTGCCGAGCCCGATGTTGAAGTAGTCGCTCGACGTGGCGCCCGGGTCGACCGTGTACTGCCAGGCGGCCGTGTCCCGGTACTGGTGCGGGTGGATCGAGAAGTGCGCCGGCCGCTTCGCCTCGGTGCCCTGGTTGGTCATGGAGAACCAGGCCAGGATCTTGCCGGCCGCGCCGAACTCCAGCCGGTCCATGTTGCCGTTCACCTGGTACGGCAGGGCCCGCGCCGGGCGGGTGCCGGGCTCCTGCGCCGGGAGGGCGTTGTCCTGCGGCGCCGGGTTGGGCAGCGGACCGCAGGTCGACTGGCCGATGACCTTCGCCGTGCCGGGCAGGCCCGCGGGCACCCCGTAGACCGGGTGCGCGAAGTCGAAGACACCGGTCAGGTCGCCCACCACCTTGCGGCGCCAGGCGCTGATGTTCGGGCAGGTGGCGGGGGTGCCGAGGGCGGCCGTCCACGTCTCCATGAAGCGCAGCACGGAGGTGTGGTCGAAGACCTCGGAACTGACCCAGCCGCCCCGCGTCCACGGCGACATCACGATCATGGGTACGCGGAAGCCGAGCCCGACCGGGATGCCGTCGATGTACTCGCCGGGGGTGCCCGGCGGGGCGACCGGCGGCGCCACGTGGTCGAAGAAGCCGTCGTTCTCGTCGTAGTTGAGGAACAGGACGGTGGAGTCGAAGACCTCCGGGTTCGCGGCGAGCGCCCGGTAGACCAGGTCGACGAAGTGCGCGCCGTCGCCGGGCGGGGCGTACGGGTGCTCGGAGAAGGCCTCGTTCGCCACCACCCACGAGACCTGCGGGAGGGTTCCGGCAACGACGTCGGCGCGGATGGCGGCGGCGATGTCGTCCGGGGTGGAGCCGGTCACCTTGGGCACGGAGCCCATGCCGCGGTCCCACAGCGGGTCGCCGGGCTTGGCGTCGGTGAACTTCTTGAAGTAGGCGAGCCCGTTGTCCCCGTAGTTGTCCTGGGCGTTCTGGTAGACCTTCCAGGTCATGCCCGCCCGCTGGAGGGCCTCCGCGTACGTCTCCCAGGTCAGTCCGGACTCGTCGCCGCCGTCCTTGCTGCCCGCGTCGACCTTGCCGCTCCACAGGAAGGTGCGGTTGGGACCGGTCGCGCTGAGCGTGGAGCAGAAGTAGGCGTCGCAGATCGTGTAGTTGTCGGCGAGCCCGTAGTGGAAGGGGATGTCCCCGCGGTCGAGGTAGCCGAGGGTGTGGGTCTTGCCGACGGCGGTGACCCAGTTGTCCATCCGGCCCTTGTTCCAGGCTCCGTGCTGCGAGCTCCAGCTGTGCGGGAGGTCGCCGGTGCACTGGGCGAGGGTCTCGCTGTCGGCCCCGCCGGCCGGAGGGGTGGAGGACAGCTTGAACGGGTACTGGCGGGCGCCCCAGTTGTACTGGTTGAAGGTGCCCCAGCCGCCCGGGATGTTGCCGGCGGCGCGGTCGCCGAAGCCGCGGACACCCTTCAGCTTGCCGAAGTAGTGGTCGAAGCTGCGGTTCTCCTGCATCAGGATCACGACGTGCTTCACATCGGTGATGGTGCCGGTCGCGGCGGCCGCGGCCGCCGTCGTCGGCAGCAGCGGGGGCAGGGCCGCCCCGGCCACCAGCCCCGCGCCGATTCCCACGAAACCTCTGCGGCTGATCGGTGTCACTGAGTCCTCGCCTCCAACTCCAGTGCCCGGTTGGCACATTGACGCAAAGAGTGGCGGCAGTCGATGCAAAGGTCTACATCCGTGCGGTAAGAACTCGGTGAACATCCGGGTGGCCGGAATCAGTCGTCGATCCGCACGAGCATCTTGCCCAGATTGTCCCCCCGGAACAGGCCCAGGAAGGCGTCCACCGTGTGATCGAAGCCCTGTACAACGGTGGTGTCCGTGCCGATCCGACCACTGCGCAGGTGCGGGACGAGGAAGTCCTCCAGCTCCTCCTGGAGATTGGTGTGATGACGAACCAATACCCCTTCCAGTCGCAGTGACTTGTGTACGACCTCGAAGAGGTTGCGGGGAGCGGCCGGGGACCGGTCGCCGTTGTACATCGAGAGGGCGCCGACCCAGGCGATCCGCCCGTGCTCGCGCAGCACGTCGATCGCGCCCTCCAAGTGGTCCCCGCCGACGTTGTCCACGTAGACGTCGATGCCGTCGGGGGCGGCCTTCGCGAGCTGCTCGCCGACCGGCCCGTCGTGGTAGTCGAAGGCGGCGTCGAAGCCCAGCGTTCCGGTCAGGTGGCGGACCTTCGCCGCCGAACCGGCGCTGCCGATGATCCGGCGGGCACCGAGCAGCCGGGCGATGCGGCCGGTGGCCGTGCCGACGCCGCCCGCCGCGGCCGAGACGAAGAGGTCCTCGCCCTCGCGCAGGCCCGCGGTCCGGGTCAGCGCGGCGTACGCGGTCAGGCCGGTGCCGCCGAGGATCGAGAGGTACGCCTCCAGGGGGACGCCCTCGTGGCCGCGCAGCCTGCGCGTGCCGTCCGTGCCCTGGGTGACCAGGGCGTGCGTGCGCCAGCCCGCACGGTGGAAGACGAGGTCGCCCTCGGCCAGGCCCGGATCGCGGGAGGCGATGACGCGGCCCACGGAGCGGCCTTCGAGCGGGGCTCCGAGCGCGAAGCCGCCCTCGCCGCCGTCCATCAACCCGCGGTGGTACGGGTCCACGGAGAGCAGCAGGTTGCGCACGAGAGCGGTACCGGGCTCCGGCTCGGGCACGGGGGTGCGGACGTACGCGAAGTCGGAGGCGGAGGGGAAGCCGGTCGGGCGGGCGATCTGATGGACGGCGTACGCGGTGGTGTTCGTGGTCATGACGCAGACGCTAGGAAGGAATCACCGGGCCGGGCAGGGGGTTCGGTTCATGGAAGCGGCACATCCATGAACAGCGCTCATAGAACGAGGTGACGGCCATGACAGCCGGCGAGTTGGCGCCGAGGGAACTGCGGGTCCTGGTCGCCGTCGCCGACAGCGGCGGCTTCTCCGCCGCGGCGGCCGTGCTCGGCCTCACCCAGTCGGCCGTCTCGCACTCCGTGCGCGGCAGCGAGACCAGGCTCGGCGCGGTCCTCTTCGAGCGCGGCCGCGGCGGAGCCTCGCCCACCGCGGCCGGGGAACGGGCGGTCGGCCACGCCCGCCGGATCCTGAGGCTGTACGAGGTCATGGGCGCGGAGGTGCGCGGCGCGGGCCGAGGCGCGGACCCGGTGGAGGGCGTGCTCCGCATCGCCGCCTTCCGCAGTGCGGCCCTGCACCTGCTGCCGCCCGCCCTGGAGCGGCTCACCGCCCGCCACCCCGGCATCCGCCCCGAGGTCAGGGTGGTCCGGGAGATCGGGCCCGGCACGGCGGGGGAGGTGGCGGCGGGCCGCGCGGACCTCGGCATCGCCACCCTGGGCGCCTCGCCGGGGCTGCCGCCGGGTCTGCTGAGCGGGGTGCTGGTGGAGGAGGCGTACTCGCTGGTGCACCCGGCGGGGCACCCCGAACCGAAGGCGCTGCCCCTGATGGACTGGGACGAGAACTGCGGCTCGTACACCCGGGCCTGGTGGCTGGCCCAGGACTGGATCCCCCGGGCCACCGTCAAGGCCGAGGACGACGCGATGGTGCTGACCATGGTCGGCCGCGGCCTTGGCATGGCGATCATGCCCGAGCTGTCCCTGCGGGAGGCGACCGAGGCCGTCGACATCACCTGTCTGGGCCCCGAGGGGCCGGTGAGACGCGTGGGATACGTCACCACACCGGAATCGGCTGCCACTCTCGCCGTAAGGGCTCTGATCAGGGAACTTCGCTCCACAAACGGCTGAAAACGGAGCCTCTGGAGCGTGCTTCCGGGCGACTCCGCGTCTCAGATAGTAGGAAGTCCGAGTAATTGCGGAGACAGACAGCGGGAGCTGCCCTAGCTTTGTATGAGCCGAACGTCTCGCCGATCAGGCGAATGGCGGTAGAGGGCGCGCGCCCCGGCAGGCAACCCCTGCGGCGCATCGCCCCCCGCCTCTTCCGGCGCCTTGAAGGAACCCCTCATCCGTGGCCCCGCCACGCCGTGATCTCAAGGAGTCGATCACCCATGAAGACCGTCACCACCGCAGCCCGCCGCGTCCGCCGCTCCTCCACGGCCGACGTCGACCGCAAGAACGCCGCCGCCGCCCTCCAGCGCGCGCTCGACCGCCGTGACAACGGCGGGGCAACCGGCCACTGATCAACCCGCTCATCGGACATATTGCGGCCACGCGTCCACATGGTGGACGCAATGTGTCTGAGGGCTGGGACAGGGAGTACGGTCTTGCCATGTCGACCAGCATCAATCTCGCAGTGATCCCCGGTGATGGCATCGGCCAGGAAGTCGTGGCTCAGGGCCTCAAGGTCCTTACCGCGGTCCTGCCCCAGGATGTGAAGCTGGAGACCAAGGAATACGACCTCGGCGCCCAGCGCTGGCACCGCACCGGTGAAACCCTCCCGGACGCGGAGCTCGAAGCCCTCAAGCACCACGACGCGATCCTGCTGGGCGCCATCGGCGACCCCTCGGTCCCGTCCGGCGTGCTGGAGCGCGGTCTGCTGCTGAAGCTCCGCTTCGCCTTCGACCACTTCATCAACCTGCGCCCGTCGAAGCTCTTCCCGAACACGGCCACCCCGCTGGCCGGTCGTCCGGAGATCGACTTCGTCGTGGTCCGCGAGGGCACCGAGGGTCCGTACACCGGCAACGGCGGCAGCCTGCGCACCGGCACCCCCGCCGAGGTGGCCACCGAGGTCAGCATCAACACCGCGTACGGTGTCGAGCGCGTCGTCCGTGACGCGTACGAGCGGGCCAACGCCCGCCCCCGCAAGAAGCTGACCCTGGTCCACAAGAACAACGTCCTCGTGTACGCGGGCCACATGTGGAAGAACATCTTCGACAAGGTCGGCCAGGAGTACCCCGAGGTCACCACCGACTACCTGCACGTCGACGCCGCGACGATCTTCTTCGTCACCCAGCCCGAGCGCTTCGACGTCATCGTGACGGACAACCTCTTCGGTGACATCCTCACCGACCTGGCCGCCGCCGTGACCGGCGGCATCGGCCTCGCCGCCTCCGGGAACATCAACCCGACCGGCGCGTTCCCGTCCATGTTCGAGCCCGTCCACGGCTCTGCCCCGGACATCGCCGGCACCGGCAAGGCCGACCCGACCGCGACGATCCTCTCCGTGGCCCTCCTGCTGCGTCACCTGGGCTACGAGGCCCAGGCCGTCCGCATCGAGGACGCGGTCTCCGCCGACCTGGCGGAGCGCGACGGCACCTTCCGCTCCACCGACGCGATCGGCGACGCCCTCGCCGCTCGAGTAGCCGGCTGACCCGGCCGCACCACTCCAGGAAGCCGTCGGGTCACACAGGCGACCCGGCGGCTTTTCCTGCGCGGCCACGGGTGCCACCATCTCCCCTGGGCCGCTGTCCCCGCTTCTCCGAAGCCCACGCTCGCGCGATAATCGAACGCGAGACCGCGGAATGCGGGGATGCTCGGACGTCCTAGTACTCCGTGAGCGCGGTCCGCCATACACAACCGGTGAAGGACAAGCACTCATGACGACGCCCACGATCGAGCTCAAGCCCTCCTCGCACCCGCTGTCCGACGCGGAGCGCGAGGCGATCCTGGCCAGCCCCGGCTTCGGCCGCCACTTCACCGACCACATGGTGACGGTCAAGTGGACCGAGGGGCGCGGCTGGCACGACGCGGAGCTGGTCCCGTACGCGCCGCTGTCGATCGACCCGGCGAACATGACCCTGCACTACGCGCAGACCATCTTCGAGGGCCTCAAGGCGTACAAGCAGCCCGACGGCACCGTCGCCACCTTCCGCCCCGAGGCCAACGCCGAGCGCTTCCAGGCCTCCGCGCGCCGCATGGCGATGCCGGAGCTCCCCACCGAGTTGTTCATCGAAGCCTGCGACGTCCTCGTCCAGCAGGACCGGGCCTGGGTGCCGGACTCCGGCGAGGCCTCGCTGTACCTGCGGCCCTTCATGTTCGCCTCCGAGGTCGGGCTCGGTGTCCGCCCGGCGAACGAGTTCCTCTTCATCGTCATCGCCTCGCCCGCCGGCGCGTACTTCCCCGGCGGCGTGAAGCCCGTCTCCGTCTGGCTCTCCGAGGAGTACGTCCGGGCGGCGAAGGGCGGCACCGGCGCGGCCAAGACCGGCGGCAACTACGCGGCGTCCCTCGTCGCCCAGGCCCAGGCCGCCTCGCACGGCTGCGACCAGGTGGTCTGGCTCGACGCCGTCGAGCACCGCTGGATCGAGGAAATGGGCGGGATGAACCTGTACTTCGTGTACGGCGACCGCATCGTCACCCCCGAGCTCACCGGCTCCCTCCTCCCGGGCATCACCCGCGACTCCCTCCTCACCATCGCCCGCGACCTCGGCTACACCGCCGAGGAGGGCCGCCTGACCACCGAGGACTGGGAGCGCGACAACGCGAACGGCACCCTCACCGAGGTGTTCGCCTGCGGCACGGCGGCCGTGATCACCCCGGTCGGCTCGGTCAAGTCCGCGCGCGCCAACTGGATCCAGGGCGACGGCGAGCCGGGCGAGGTCACCATGAAGCTCCGCAAGGCCCTCCTGGACCTCCAGACGGGCCGCGCCTCCGACGCCCACGGCTGGATGCACCCGCTGGGCTAGTCCCGCGGTGGAACACGAGAAGGGCCCGCCTCCCGATCGGGAGGCGGGCCCTTCGTGTGTACGGGGCGGGCTCAGACGGCGGCGGCCACCGGCTCCGGCTCCTCGGCGGCCGGTGCGGGGACGGTCGCCGGGGCCGTACGGGCGGTCAGGACCGTGTAGACCAGGCCGCCGACCAGACCGGAGAGGACGAAGGAGCAGTCCACGCCGCCGGTGAGGGCGAGCAGCGGGCCCTCGTAGAAGGGGGTGGTCACCGCGAGCAGGCCGGCGACGGCGCCGATCGCCCACGAGGCGGTGGCGGCGACGTTCCAGCCGCCGCGGTACCAGTAGATCCCGCCGACCGAACGGCGGTTGAAGACCTGGAGGGCGTCGGCGTCGTACCGGCCCCGGCAGCGGACGTAACCGATCAGGGTGATCACGGCCCAGGGGGTGCCGATCGCGGTCAGCACCAGCACGAACGAGGTCATCGCCGACTGGACGTCCCACTCGAAGGAGCCGATGAAGACGAAAGCGGTGGCGACGGACGCGGCGATCACGGTGGCCTTGGTGCGGGTGGCCTTGGGGACGATCGCGTCCAGGTCGAGGCCCATGGAGTAGAGCATCAGTCCGGCGTTGCCCACGGAGCCGGCCGCGGCGGCGGCGAACAGCGGGAGCAGGTACCAGACCGGCGAGGCGTCGACCAGCGGCCCGGCGTAGTCGGCACCGGCCTTCGCGGCGAGCGCGGTGTAGGTGCCGAAGAGCTGCGGCACCAGCAGGCCGACGAGCAGGCCGAGGCAGGTGGCCCAGTACACCTTGCGGGAGCTGTGCCTGGTGGGGGAGATGTAGCGGGTGTAGTCGCCGAGCAGGGTGATGAAGGCGACGGGACCGCTCAGACCGGCGGCGACGGCGGCCAGCAGCCAGGTCGGCCAGAAGGAGCCCAGCAGGTAGGAGGTCTCCGGCGGCGCGGCGGTGGTGAAGTCCGGGGCGTACGCGTAGATGCCGATGGCCAGCAGGACCACCATGCCGATGGACAGCACCTTGCTCATGCGCAGCAGCAGTCGGTAGCCGAAGACGGCCCCGACGACGGTACACGCGGCCAGTACGCCGTACATCACGGCCCGGGAGACGCCGGTGTTCGGCAGCCCGGTCAGCCGGGACAGTACGCCGACCATCACGTCGCCGCCGATCCACAGCGTGAGGGCCGTATAGCCCAGTGCGAGCAGCAGGCCCACGATCGAGCCGACCAGCCGGCCGCGGACACCGAACTGGGCGCCGCTGGAGGTGGAGAGGTTGGTGGCGGTGCGCAGGGAGACGAGTGCCAACGGCGCGGTGAAGGCGATCCCGACGAGGGTGCCGGTCACGATGGCGGTGACCGAGGGCCACAGCCCCAGCCCGAAGGACGGGGGCAGCCAACCGAAGACGATCACACCGAGGCAGAGGTTGGAGCCGAGGAGGATCGAGATCAGGTCACGGGGACCGCTCGTCCGTTCCTCCTCCGGGATGGTGTCGACTCCGCGCTGTTCGATGGGCATGGGGGGACTCCCTTGGCAGGGCGGGGGGCGGTTGTGCATTCGTTTGAGCGACACTCAATGTGACTTACTCCCTGGTCTCAGGTCAATGATTCCTTGCGAGGAAATGAAGAGTTAGAGTGATGCTCTAACCCATCGACTCAAAAGGTGGTGGATCGGCGTGCGGCTGACCCCTACGGAGCGCGACCGGCTGCTGCTCCGCAGCGCTGCTGAACTGGCCAGGGCCCGCCGGGCCCGGGGCCTGCGGCTCAACGTCCCGGAGGCCACCGCGTTGATCGCGGACACGGTCTGCGAGGCGGCGCGCGACGGCAAGCGGCTGGCGGAGGCGATCGAGGAGGCCCGCGGCGTGCTGGGCCCCGAGGACGTCCTGCCCGGCGTGGCCGACGTGGTCACCGAGGTGCACGTGGAGGCCGTCTTCGACGACGGATCGCGTCTCGCGGTGGTCTCGTCGCCCATCCAGGGCGCCGTGCGGCTCGGCGACGACGCCCCCGGCGCGGTCGTGCCCGGCCCCGGCGTCCCCCAGCCGGAACCGGTGCTGAACCTGCGGGTGCGCAACACCGCCCCCGTGCCGGTCAGCGTCACCTCCCACTTCCACTTCTTCGAGGCCAACCCCCGCCTCGACTTCGACCGCGCCGCCGCCTACGGCATGCGGCTGTGCGTTCCGGCCGGCTCGTCCGTCCGGTTCGACCCCCACGGCGAGGGCGAGGTCGGCCTGGTCCCGATCGGCGGCGACCGCATCGCGATCGGTTTCGCGGGCCTGGTCGACGGCCCGCTCGACGCCCCCGGCGCCAAGGCCGAGGCCCTGCGCCGGGCCGCCGCCTGCGGCTACCTGGGCGTGGCCGACACCACCGCAGGCGCCCCGGAAGGAGATCAGGCGTGAGCCGTCAGACCCCCCACACCGACCACAGCGCGCACTGCGCCCCCGGCAGCCGCCACATCGACCCCCACGAGTACGCCTCCGTCTTCGGCCCCCGCGCCGGCGACCGGGTGCGGCTCGGCGACTCCGGCCTCACCGTCCGGGTGGAGTCCGACGCGCAGAAGCCCGGGGACGAGTTCCTGGCCGGCTTCGGCAAGACCGCCCGTGACGGCCTGCACCTGAAGGCCGCCGCGGTCCGCGAGACCTGCGACGTGGTCATCAGCAACGTGCTGGTGATCGACGCGGTGCTCGGCATCCGGAAGGTCTCCATCGGCATCCGCGAGGGCCGGATCCACGCGATCGGCCGGGCCGGCAACCCCGACACCCTCGACGGTGTCGACGTGGTCGTCGGCACGGGCACGTCCATCGTCTCCGGAGAGGGCCTCATCGCCACCGCCGGCGCCGTGGACACCCACGTGCACCTGCTCTCCCCGCGCGTCATGGAGGCCTCGCTCGCCGCGGGCGTCACCACGATCATCGGCCAGGAGTTCGGCCCGGTCTGGGGCGTCGGCGTGAACTCCCCGTGGGCCCTGAAGCACGCCTTCGGCGCCTTCGACGCCTGGCCCGTCAACATCGGCTTCCTCGCCCGTGGTTCCTCCTCCGACGCGGCTCCCCTCGTCGAGGCCCTCGCCGAGGGCGGCGCCTGCGGCTTCAAGGTCCACGAGGACATGGGCGCCCACACCCGCGCCCTGGACACCGCGCTGCGCGTGGCCGAGGAGCACGACGTACAGGTCGCCCTGCACAGCGACGGCCTGAACGAATGCCTCTCCGTCGAGGACACCTTGCGGGTGCTGGAGGGCCGGACCATCCACGCCTTCCACATCGAGGGCTGCGGCGGCGGGCACGTCCCGAACGTGCTCAAGATGGCGGGCGTGCCGAACGTCATCGGCTCCTCCACCAACCCCACCCTGCCCTTCGGCCGGGACGCGGTCGCCGAGCACTACGGCATGATCGTCTCCGTCCACGACCTCAAGCCGGACCTCCCCGGCGACGCCGCCATGGCCCGGGACCGGATCCGCGCGGGCACCATGGGCGCCGAGGACGTACTGCACGACCTGGGCGCGATCGGCATCACCTCCTCCGACGCCCAGGGCATGGGCCGCGCGGGCGAGACCGTACGTCGGACCTTCGCCATGGCCGCCAAGATGAAGGGCGAGCTCGGCCCCCTGGACGGCGACGGCGAGGGCGACGACAACGCCCGCGTGCTGCGCTACATGGCCAAGCTGACCATCAACCCGGCCATCGCCCACGGCCTCGCCCACGAGATCGGCTCCATCGAGGTCGGCAAGCTCGCCGACATCGTGCTGTGGCGCCCCCAGTTCTTCGGCGCCAAGCCGCAGCTGGTCCTCAAGTCCGGCTTCCCGGCGTACGGGGTCACCGGCGACCCCAACGCGGCCACCGACACCTGCGAACCGCTGGTCCTCGGACCGCAGTTCGGCTCGTACGGGGCCACGGCCGCCGACATCTCCGTCGCCTTCGTCTCGGCCGCCGCGGCGGCCCTGGGCAGCGACGAGATGCCGACCCGCAGGCGCCGGGTCGCCGTCCGGGGCACCCGCGGCATCGGCCCCAAGGACCTGCTCCTCAACTCCCGGGTGGGCGCGGTCGATGTGGACGCGCGCAGCGGCCTCGTCTCCCTGGACGGGGAACCGCTGCGCTCCGAAGCGGCCGATTCGGTCTCCCTCAACCGCCTGTACTTCCTCTGAGCAGCCTGCCAGCAAGCCCGTAAGGACCCCTCATGACCACGAACAAGCCCGTGAACGACGGATTCCGGATGCCCGCCGAGTGGACGCCCCACGAGCGCACCTGGATGGCCTGGCCGAGCCCCAACCCCACCTTCACCAACGAGCAGGAGCTCGCCGAGGCCCGCGAGGCCTGGGGAGCCGTGGCCCGCGCGGTACGCACGTACGAGCCCGTGACCCTCGTCGTCTCGCCCGGTGACGCCGAGAGCGCCCGCGCCATCGTCGGCGACGACATCCAACTGGTGGAGCGGGACCTCGACGACGCCTGGATGCGCGACATCGGCCCGACCTTCGTCACCAACGACGCGGGCGAGCTGGCGGCCGTCGACTGGACCTTCAACGGCTGGGGCGCCCAGGAATGGGCCCGCTGGGAGCACGACTCCAAGATCGCCCGGCACATCTCGGACCTGGTCGGCACCCGTACCTACAGCACCACGCTCGTCAACGAGGGCGGCGCCATCCACGTGGACGGCGAGGGCACCGTGCTCCTCACCGACACCGTCCAGCTGGGCAAGGGCCGCAACCCCGACTGGACCCGCGAGCAGGTCGAGGCCGAGATCCACGCCCACCTCGGCACCACCAAGGCGATCTGGCTCCCCTACGGCCTGGCCGGCGACTACGGCACCTACGGCACGCAGGGCCACGTCGACATCGTCGCCGCCTTCGCCCGCCCCGGCGTCGTCATGGTCCACAGCCAGCCCGACCCGGCCCACCCGGACCACGAGCGCTGCAAGACCATCGCGGCCATCCTGCGCGCGTCCACGGACGCGCAGGGCAGGCGGCTGGAGGTCGTGGAGATCCCGGCGCCGACCGTGCTGGAAGAGGACGGGGAGTGGGTGGACTACTCCTACATCAACCACTACCTGTGCAACGACGGCGTGGTCCTGTGCTCCTTCGACGACCCGCGCGACGAGGAGGCCGCCGAGATCTTCCGCGGACTGTTCCCCGAGCGGACGGTGACGCTCGTCGACGCACGTACGATTTTCGCCGGGGGTGGCGGTATCCACTGCATCACCCAGCAGCAGCCGAAGGTCTGACCCGAGGCACCACGTTCGAAGGAGTGACCATGGCGGCGGGTGGAGTACCGGTACGGGCGGCGCGCAAGAACGCGCCCCCGCGCGAGGACGTACTCGTCGCCGCCATGGCCACGATCGCCGAGCGCGGGCTGGAAGGCCTGACCATGGCCGGTCTGGGCCGCGAGGTCGGCATGAGCAGCGGCCACCTCCTCTACTACTTCCGCAGCAAGGACGAGCTCCTGCTGCAGACCCTGGAGTGGAGCGAGGCGGAACTGGGCACCGAGCGGCGCGCCCTGCTGTCCCGGCGCGGCCCGGTGCGGGAGCGGCTGGCCGCGTACGTGGACCTCTACGTGCCCACGCGGGCCCGCGACCCGCACTGGACGCTGTGGCTGGAGGTCTGGAACCGCTCCCAGAACGCCGGACCCGAGGAACGCGACCGGCAGGCGGCCATCGAGGGCGCCTGGCACCGCGACCTGGTGGCCCTCCTCGCGGAGGGCATCTCGCGCGGCGAGTTCCGCCCGGTGGACGCCGATCGCTTCGCGGCGCGCACCCGGGCGCTGCTGGACGGCTTCAGCATCCAGCTGGCGGTGGGTCTGCCGACGGTCGACCGCGCCGGGATCCTGGACCACGTCCGCGAATACCTCACGGAAGCCCTGACCCCGTAGCCGCCGCCGTCGCCTCAGGCCGGCGGGGCCGGATCGGCCCCCGCGCCCGGCGACGGCGCGTGTCAGGGTGCGGGCAGCCCGGTGCCCGCATGCTGAGATCGCTGTCCATCCGCGGCGAGCGGTATGGCACACTGCGAGCGTGCCTGCTCAGCTCATGATTATCGCCAGCAGCGCGCCGGTCCTCAGTGGCCGCTGAACCGTGGAAGACCTTCGCGGGATGCGGCCACCGTGCCCCAGACCCGCGCGCAAACCTCTCGCACCCGCGAGAGGTTTTTTCGTTTCCCGGCCTCATCCATGCCGGGACGTGAACGCGCGCGATGATGGGGGCAGTGGATCCCGGACATCCGGAACCACTCATCCGACAGGAGTCAGATCAGCATGACGACGACACCAGAGGCGGCAGCCGTGCTGTCCGGGGGCCTGGACGACAGCTTCCACGTCTTCGACACCACCCTGCGCGACGGCGCCCAGCGCGAGGGCATCAACCTCACGGTCGCGGACAAGCTGACGATCGCCCGGCACCTGGACGAGTTCGGCGTGGGCTTCATCGAAGGCGGCTGGCCCGGCGCCAACCCCCGCGACACGGAGTTCTTCGCCCGCGCCCAGGCGGAGATCGACTTCAAGAACGCCCAGCTCGTCGCCTTCGGCGCGACCCGCCGCGCCGGCGGTTCGGCCGCCACGGACCCGCAGGTTCGGGCGCTGCTGGAATCCGGCGCCCCGGTGATCACCCTCGTCGCCAAGTCCCACGACCGCCACGTCGAGCTCGCCCTGCGCACCACCCTCGACGAGAACGTGGAGATGGTCCGCGACACCGTCTCCTACCTGGTCGGCCAGGGGCGCCGCGTCTTCGTCGACTGCGAGCACTTCTTCGACGGCTACCGCGCCAACGCCGAGTACGCCAAGTCCGTCGTGCGTGCCGCCCACGAGGCCGGCGCCGACGTCGTCATCCTCTGCGACACCAACGGCGGCATGCTGCCCGCCCAGGTGACCGCGACCGTCGCCACCGTCCTCGCCGACACCGGCGCCCGCCTCGGCATCCACGCCCAGGACGACACCGGGTGCGCCGTCGCCAACACCCTCGCGGCCGTCGACGCCGGCGCCACGCACGTCCAGTGCACGGCGAACGGCTACGGCGAGCGCGTCGGCAACGCCAACCTCTTCCCCGTCGTCGCCGCCCTGGAGATCAAGTACGGGCGCCAGGTCCTCCCCGAGGGCGCGCTGGCCGAGATGACCCGTATCTCGCACGCCATCGCCGAGGTCGTGAACCTCACCCCCTCCACGCACCAGCCGTACGTCGGCCTCTCCGCCTTCGCGCACAAGGCCGGCCTGCACGCCTCGGCCATCAAGGTCGACCCGGACCTCTACCAGCACATCGACCCCGAGCGGGTCGGCAACACCATGCGCATGCTGGTCTCCGACATGGCCGGCCGGGCCTCCATCGAGCTCAAGGGCAAGGAGCTCGGCGTCGACCTCAACGGGGACCGCGCGCTGATCTCCCGGGTCGTGGAGCGGGTCAAGGAGCGGGAGCTCCAGGGCTACACGTACGAGGCGGCCGACGCCTCCTTCGAGCTGCTGCTGCGCGCGGAGGCCGAGGGCCGGGCCCGCAAGTACTTCCGGGTCGAGTCCTGGCGCGCGATCGTCGAGGACCGCCCGGA
The DNA here is from genome assembly GCF_042892775.1 of Streptomyces sp. NPDC001717. Classification (NCBI taxonomy): domain Bacteria; kingdom Bacillati; phylum Actinomycetota; class Actinomycetes; order Kitasatosporales; family Streptomycetaceae; genus Streptomyces; species Streptomyces sp. NPDC001717. The sequence goes on from NZ_JBIAUK010000014.1 coordinate 27,159, forward strand.
CGGCACCCACGCCAACGAGGCCACGGTCAAGCTGTGGGCCAAGGGCGAGCGGATCGTCGCCACGGCGGAGGGCAACGGCCCCGTCAACGCGCTGGACCGCGCGCTGCGGGTCGCCCTGGAGCGCTTCTACCCCCAGCTGGCCAAGTTCGAGCTGATCGACTACAAGGTCCGCATCCTGGAGGGCAAGCACGGCACGGAGTCCACGACCCGCGTCCTGATCTCCACGACGGACGGCAGCCGCGAGTGGTCCACGGTCGGCGTCGCGGAGAACGTGATCGCCGCCTCCTGGCAGGCCCTGGAGGACGCCTTCACCTACGGCCTGCTCCACGCGGGTGTGGAGCCGACCGAGTAGTCCCCGTGCCCGCCCGCCAGGGCGGGCTTATGTCCCATTCACACAAGAGTTAGCCCATTCGGGTAGCTTCATGTGTATGAGGACCAGGCTGATAACCGTACGCATGGGATCGGTGCTGTCCGGTCTGCTGTTGGCCCTGTCGGCGACCGCCCTGCTGGTCGCCCCGCAGGCGTCCGCCGACACGGGCGTCGCCGCCGTGGGGGAGGCCCTCAAGCGCGGGCCCGTCTACGTCGACCCCCGGGCCGAGGCCCAGTTGCCGAAGGCCCGGGCGGACGCGCTGGCGAAGAAGATCAAGGACGCCGACAAGCCCGTCTTCGTCGCCGTGCTGCCGAACACCGCCGAGTACCCCGCGGACAAGGTGCTCGGCGCGGTCCGCGCCGAGACCGGGATCACCGGGCTCTACGCGATCCGGCTCGGCGACGGTTTCAACGCCGGGGCCGACCGGGCCGTCATGCCCACGAACGCCGTGCGCAACCTGACCGACGCGGTGAAGGTGGGGTCGCCGGACGCGAGCACGCAGCTCGACAACTTCGTGGACCAGGCGCTCGGCCAGGCCAAGGGCCGCGCCCCCGCCTCCTGGGGCGGCACCGGGGCCGACTCCGGCGCCCCCGTCGGCGGGCTGATCACCCTCGCCGCGGTCGCCGCGGTCGGCGGCGGCGGTGCGTACGCGCTGGTGCGGCGCAACCGGAAGAAGAAGGAAGAGGCCCGGCGCGAGGCGATCGAGCGGCTCGGCGTGGTCGTCGACGAGGACATCACGGCCTTCGGCGAGGAGCTGGAACGGCTCGACTTCCACCCCGGCGAGCCCGGCGCCGACGACGCCATGCGGGGGGACTACGAGCAGGGGCTCGACTCGTACGAGAAGGCCAAGCAGATCATGGCCTCGGTCCGGTACCCGGAGGAGGTCAAGGGGGCCACGCAGGCCCTGGAGGACGGCCGGTACGCGCTGGCCCGTCTGGACGCGCGCCGGCAGGGCAGGCCGCTGCCCGAGCGCCGTGCGCCGTGCTTCTTCGACCCGCGCCACGGGCCGAGCACCGAGGACGCCACCTGGGCTCCCGCGGGCGGCGCCGCCCGCACCGTGCCGGTCTGCGCGGCGGACGCCGTACGGCTGCGCGACGGCCTGGACCCGGCGGTGCGCACGGTCGACACCGAGCACGGGCCGCGCCCCTACTACGACGCCGGCCCGGCGTACGGTCCCTGGGTCGGCGGCTACTTCGGCGGCGGAATCCTGCCCGGTCTGCTCATGGGCACGATGCTCGGTTCGATGATGTCCAGCCCGGCCTACGCCTCCGACTTCGGCGGCGGCAACGGCTTCGACGGCGGCTTCGACGGCGGGGACGTGTCCGGGGCCGACTTCAACCCGTCCGACTTCGGCGGCGGGGACTTCGGTGGCGGTGGCGGCTTCGACGGCGGGGGCGGGTTCGACGGCGGGGGCGGCTTCTAGCCGCCCCCGGGCTCCGGTCAGGCCTGCTTGATCGCGGAGATGTCGAAGGTCAGCTTCACCTTGTCGCTGACCATCACGCCGCCGGCCTCCAGCGCTGCGTTCCAGGTCAGGCCCCACTCGGAGCGAAGGATCTCGGCGGAGCCCTCGAAGCCCACGCGCTCGCTGCCGTAGACGTCGGTGGCGGAGCCGTTGAACTCCAGGTCGATGGAGAGCGGCCGCGTCACGTCCTTGATGGTCAGCTCGCCGGTGATGCGGTACTTGTCGCCGCCCAGCTGCGCCGCCGAGGTGGAGCGGAAGGTCATCTTCGGGAACAGCTCGGCGTCGAAGAAGTCGCTGCCCAGCAGGTGGGCGTCGCGGTCGGCGATGCCGGTGTTGACCGAACCGATCGTCACGTCGATGGAGGCGGTGGACAGGGCGGGCGCGCCGCCGTCCAGGTGCAGGCTGCCCTCGAACGCCTCGAAGGCGCCGCGGACGTTGGTGACCATGGCGTGTCGGACGGTGAAGCCGATGCTGCTGTGGGCCGGGTCGATGGCGTAGTCGCCGGTGAGGGCGGCGAGCGCCGGGTCCACCGCGGGAGCGGCGGTGACGGTGGCGGTGGCGGCGGACTGGTTGCGGCGGGTGAAGAGACCCATGACTTGCTCCTCGGTAGGTTCCCGCACGCTCTGCGCGGGTCTGTTGAATGTTCAACGACTTCAACGGGAACGACGTTAGGCCCATTCCGTTCAAATTTCAACATCTCTGCCGGGGTGTCACGCGGTTTTGTGGGAGTCGTACAAAGGACGAAGGTCCCGTCTGGTGAAGTCCATGCATCCCTTCGCCGTACTGTGCGGGCCGGACAGCGGAACACTCCGGAGACTGTGCGGAATGAACGGAGGTTTTTGACGGCCCGCTTCGTAAGGTCGGTACATGACCGTTGTGGACCAGACCCCGAGCGAGCCCACGGACGCCCGCGGGCGCGTGGCCGAGCTGCACTCCCTGCGCGAGCAGGCGCGGCGCGGCCCCAGTGACCGCGCGACCGAGACCCAGCACGCCAAGGGCAAGCTCACCGCCCGTGAGCGCATCGCGCTGCTGCTCGACGAAGGTTCCTTCAAGGAGGTCGAACAGCTCCGCCGCCACCGCGCGACCGGCTTCGGCCTGGAGGCCAAGAAGCCGTACACCGACGGTGTCATCACCGGTTGGGGCACGGTCGAGGGCCGCACGGTCTTCGTGTACGCCCACGACTTCCGCATCTTCGGCGGCGCCCTGGGCGAGGCCCACGCCACCAAGATCCACAAGATCATGGACATGGCCATCGCGGCCGGTGCCCCGCTGGTCTCCCTGAACGACGGCGCCGGCGCCCGCATCCAGGAGGGCGTCTCCGCCCTCGCCGGCTACGGCGGCATCTTCCAGCGCAACACCAAGGCCTCGGGCGTCATCCCGCAGATCTCGGTCATGCTGGGCCCGTGCGCCGGTGGCGCCGCGTACTCCCCGGCCCTCACGGACTTCGTGTTCATGGTCCGCGAGACCTCGCAGATGTTCATCACCGGCCCGGACGTGGTCCGCGCGGTGACCGGCGAGGAGATCACCCAGAACGGCCTCGGCGGCGCCGACGTGCACGCCGAGACCTCGGGCGTCGCGCACTTCGCGTACGACGACGAGGAGACCTGCATCTCCGAGGTCCGCTACCTCATCTCGATGCTGCCCTCCAACAACCGCGAGAACCCGCCCGTCCACGAGTCGAGCGACCCGGCCGACCGGCGCAGCGACGTCCTGCTGGACCTGGTCCCCGCCGACGGCAACCGCCCGTACGACATGCTCAAGGTCATCGAGGAGATCGTCGACGAGGGCGACGTCCTGGAGATCCACGAGCGCTGGGCCCGCAACATCATCTGCGCCCTGGCCCGGATGGACGGACAGGTCGTCGGCATCGTCGCCAACCAGCCCGGCCACCTCGCCGGCGTCCTCGACATCGAGGCCTCCGAGAAGGCCGCGCGCTTCGTCCAGATGTGCGACGCCTTCAACATCCCGATCATCACCCTGCTCGACGTCCCCGGCTTCCTGCCGGGCGTCGACCAGGAGCACGGCGGCATCATCCGCCACGGCGCCAAGCTGCTGTACGCGTACTGCAACGCCACCGTCCCGCGGATCTCGCTGATCCTGCGCAAGGCCTACGGCGGCGCGTACATCGTCATGGACTCCCAGTCCATCGGCGCCGACATCACCTACGCCTGGCCCACCAACGAGATCGCCGTCATGGGCGCCGAGGGCGCGGCCAACGTCATCTTCCGCAAGCAGATCGCGGACGCCGAGGACCCCGAGGCCATGCGCGTCCGCATGGTCAAGGAGTACAAGGCCGAGCTGATGCACCCGTACTACGCGGCCGAGCGCGGCCTCGTCGACGACGTCATCGACCCCGCCGAGACCCGCGAGACCCTCGTGGCCGCCCTCGCGATGCTCCGCAACAAGCACGCCGACCTGCCGTCCCGCAAGCACGGCAACCCGCCGCAGTAAGAGGAGACAAGCCACCGATGAGCACCGACACCCTGCTGCGCGTCGAAAAGGGCAACGCCGCCCCCGAGGAGCTGGCCGCGATCACCGCGATCCTGCTCGCCCGCGCTGCCGCCACCCCCGAGACCGCCGCCACCCCCCGCTCCCAGGCCGGCTGGCGCCGTCTGGAGCGCACCCCGGGCTTCCGCGCCCCGCACAGCTGGCAGGGCTGAGCCCCGAAGCCGAAAAGGCCCCGCACCCCGGAGGGTGCGGGGCCTTCCGCATGCCGTGGACAAGAACCCTCACGGCACCCGTGTACGGCCCGCGTACGGGCCCGTGTACGGCACGCGGAAGGCCCCCGTGTCGTACGACACGGGGGCCTTCGGCCGGTTCGGGCGGCGCGGCTACCGCAGGCGGGCCATCAGCGCGTGCTCGACGAGCGTGATGAGCGCGCTCTTGGCGTCCGCGCGGTGGCGGGCGTCGGTGGTGATGATGGGGGCGTCCGGGCCGATCTGCAGGGCCTCGCGGACCTCCTCCGGCGTGTACGGCTGGTGGCCGTCGAAGCCGTTGAGGGCGATCACGAACGGCAGGCCGCTGTTCTCGAAGTAGTCGACGGCGGGGAAGCAGTCCGCGAGGCGGCGGGTGTCGACGAGCACGACGGCGCCGATGGCGCCGCGGACGAGGTCGTCCCACATGAACCAGAAGCGGTCCTGGCCCGGGGTACCGAAGAGGTACAGGATCAGGTCCTGGTCCAGCGTGATGCGGCCGAAGTCCATGGCGACCGTGGTGGTCGTCTTGTCCCCGGTGTGGGTCAGGTCGTCGATCCCGGCGGAGGCGCTGGTCATGACGGCTTCGGTGCGCAGCGGGTTGATCTCGGAGACCGCGCCGACGAACGTGGTCTTGCCCACGCCGAAGCCACCCGCCACCACGATCTTCGCCGAGGTGGTCGAGCGGGCGGGAGCCGCTCCGCCGTTAGAGCTTGCGAAGTCCACTGAGCACCCTTTCGAGCAGTGTCACATCTGGCTGGCCGCCGGCAGACTCGTCGCCGCCGGGCTGGTGAATGGCGACAAGGCCCGCCTCAGCCAGGTCGGCGACGAGGATGCGGGCGACACCAAGAGGAATGGAGAGAAGTGCCGAGATCTCCGCGACGGATTTGATCTCCTGGCACAGGCGGCAGATGCGCTGGTGCTCGGGCAACTGCCCTTGCAGACGCGCGGGATCCGCCGTGGTACTGACCAGCGCCTCGATGGCGAGCTGGTAGCGCGGCCGGGTACGGCCGCCGGTCATCGCGTACGGACGCACCAGCGGGTTGTGGGCCTTGGGAGCCGGCTGCCGGGAAGCGCGCGGGGGCTGCTGCGCCGGCATGGAGGGCTGCTGAGGCTGCTGGGGCTGCCCGTACGGCTGTTGCTGGTACGGGTTGTGCTCCGGCACGGGCCGGCTGGGAGCGGAGGGGAAGTTGAAGCGGTTCTGGTCGTGCCCACCCTGCGGCTGAGCGCCGCCATAAGGATGTCCTCCGGGTGTTGTCACGTTTCCTCCTCCGACTCCAAGAACGCAGTACTCCCTGTGGAACCGCGCCACCGCACCCTACGGTGCGATGGCGCGAAACACACTGCCTGTCTGTTAGTTGAGAAGACTTCCCTGCAGCTCCGCACGCAGATCCGGGGTAAGGACACTGCCCGCTCGGTCCACAAGAAGGGCCATCTCGTAGCCTACGAGGCCGATGTCGCACTCGGGGTGCGCCAGCACTGCGAGGGAGGATCCGTCGGAGACGGACATGAGGAAAAGGAATCCCCGGTCCATCTCGACCACGGTCTGGTTGACGGCGCCGCCCTCGAAGATACGGGAGGCTCCGGCGGTCAGCGAGGTCAGACCGGAGGCCACGGCCGCCAGCTGATCGGCGCGGTCGCGCGGAAATCCGTCGGACATCGCCAGCAGAAGGCCGTCGGCGGAGACCACCACAGTGTGGGACACCCCAGGGGTGTTGTCCACGAAGTTGGTGATCAACCAGTTCAGGTTCTGCGCCGCCTGGCTCATCGCGCTCACACTAACGCTCCTGGTCATAGCTGTTACTTGACTGCTCGGAACCCGCGTTGCGTCCCTGCTGGACACCCCGCCGCAGGTTGCTCAACCTGCCGCGGACGTCCTCCGGGGCGCGGGAGACCTGGGGGCCTCCCTGCGGGGTCGTCTCCGCCGCGCCCTCGACCAGGTTGGCCTTGGGCACTCGCCGAGGGAGACCGGACGGGGTGACCCCGCCCGCCTTCGGCTCACGGAGTTTGGCTGCCTGCTGCCAGCGCTCGTCGTTGCCCGAGCGCCAGCCGCCGCTGCCATCCGTGGTCTCCGCTTCCCGCTCCGGAGCCGCGGGCTGCTGCTGACGCGGCGGCCGCTGCTCGAAGAGGGATCCGGAGGACTCCGCTTCCTGCTGTGCCGGCTGCCACTGCTGCTGGCTGCCGCGGCGCGGCAGGCCCGCTCCGGTCATCGCGTGACCGGTGTCCGCAGCGGTGCCCGAACGGTCGAAGCCTACGCGCTCCGGGGCCTGTTCGGGTACGGCGGGCGATTCCGATTCGGTGCCGTAGTCCTGCTCGTATGCGGGCTGGTAGGAGTTCTGCGCCGGCCACTCGGCCTGCTCCGACCGGGCCTCGTAGCCGCCGTCGTAGGGCTGCTCGGCCTGCTGCTGCTCCTGGTAGCCGGCTTCCGCATAGCCGTAGTCCTGCTGCTGGTACGCGTCGAAGCCCTGCTGCGGCTGCTGTGCCTCGTAGGGGGACTCGAAACCCTGCTCGGGCTGCTGCTCGTAGCCCTGGTACGGCTGGTACCCGTGTTCCGGCTGGGGTTCCGGATAACCGCCCTGACCGGCCGGTGCGGCCTGGCCCTCGAACGGCGGCTGCCGGTCCTGCGGGTAGCCGCCCTGGGCCTGGGCCTCCAGCGCCGCGCGGCGCTCCTCGCGGACGAGGGAGCGGCCGACCGGGTCGAGGTCACGGCCTTCGGCGCCCGGCTGGTCGTAGCGCGAGTCGTCGAAGCCGAGCTCGGCCGCCGTGCGCATCGGAGCGGCCTGCTGGGCCTGCTGCTGCGGGATCATCGAGGAGACGGTGAAGTCGTCGTCCGGGATGCCCTCGCCACCGCCACCGTGGGTGATGGCGTCCGGGAGCATGATCAGCGACGTGGTGCCGGCCGCCTCGCCCGAGGGGCGCAGCTGGACGCGGATGCTGTGGCGGTCCGCCAGCCGGCCGACCACGAACAGACCCATGCGCTGCGAGATCGCGGCGTCCACGGTCGGCGGGTTGGCGAGCTTGTGGTTGATGTCCGCGAAGTCCTCGGCGGTGAGGCCGATGCCCTTGTCGTGGATCTCGACCATCACGCGGCCGTCCGGCAGACGGGTCGCCGTGACGCGGACCTTGGTCTGCGGGGAGGAGAACGTGGTGGCGTTCTCCAGCAGCTCCGCGAGGAGGTGCACGAGGTCGGTCACGGCCTGGCCGTGGATCTCGGCGTCCGAGACGCCGGAGAGCTCGATGCGCTCGTACTGCTCCACCTCGGAGGAGGCGGCGCGCAGGACGTCGACGAGGGGCACCGGCTGGTCCCAGCGGCGGCCCGGCTCCTCACCCGCGAGGATGAGGAGGTTCTCGCCGTTGCGGCGCATACGGGTGGCCAGGTGGTCCAGGCGGAAGAGGTTCTCCAGCTGGTCCGGGTCGGCCTCGTTGTTCTCCAGGTCGGTGATGAGGGTCAGCTGGCCCTCGATCAGCGACTGGTTGCGCATGGAGAGGTTCGTGAAGATCGCGTTGACGTTCCCTCGCAGGAGCGCCTGCTCGGCCGCGAGCCGGACCGCCTCGCGGTGGACCTGGTCGAAGGCCCGGGCGACCTCGCCGATCTCGTCCGCGGAGTCGATCGGGATCGGCTGCACGCGGGTGTCGACCTTGCCGGGGTCGGTGCGCGAGAGCTGGTCGACGAGCGACGGCAGGCGCTGCTCGGCGATGTCGAAGGCGGCGGAGCGCAGGCGGCGCATCGCGCGGCCCATCTGGCGGGCCATGAGGCCCGCGAGGATGAAGGCGGCGAGCAGGGCCACGACGACGATGGCGCCGTTGGTGATGGCCTCGGTGCGGGCTTCGTCGGAGACCGCGACGGCGTCCTTGACGGCCTTGTCGAGGAGTTCCTTCTCGACCTCGTCGTAGCCGTCGAACTTCGCGGTGGCGGCGGCCTGCCAGGCGGCGGGCGTGGTGCCGCCTTCGGCCAGCTGCTTCTTGGACGCACCGCTGGCGATCGCGTCGGTCATGCCGGCGAGCGGGGAGCCGGTGGGCCCCGCCGGCGGCGGCACGAACTTGACGCCCGCCTGCTCGGCCTGGCGCTTGGCCTCGGTGAGCCGGGCCTCGCCCGCCTTGGACTTCTCCGCCATGACCTGCTTGAGGCGGTTCACGTCTTCCTCGGTACCGGCCGCGACGTACTCGCCGATGGCGATTTCCTCGAGGTAGGCGTAGGAGGAGAAGGCGACGATCTGGCCCTTGCGTATGTTCTCGTCGGGGTTCGGGCGGACCAGCAGGTGGGTGCCGACGGAGCGCTGCAGCGAGTTCGCCGCCTTGGCGAGCTCGATCGCGTAGACCATGCGGCCGTACGAGGTCACGTTGCCGGTGCCGAGGCCGAGCTCGTTCGAGAACTGCATCAGGTAGTGCTCGACGAGCACGTAACCCTCTTCAGTCGGGATGGGACCCGGCTGGCCGGCCTGGAGGTTCTTCTTCGCGGTCTCGAGCGCCTGCTGGTAGGCCTTCTCGCGGACCTGCGTCAGCTTGGGCTCCTCCGCGCGGAAGAGGTCCAGACGACGTTCCATGCCCTGGTTCTCGGGCAGGTCCTTGACGGCCTGGTCGAACTTCACCTTGGCCGCGTCGGTCGTCCCGCGGACCTTGGTGATGACTTCGTTCTTGGCGTCGCCGCTCAGCAGAGGCTCGGCGGTGAGGTCACGCTCGTTGAGCAGCGCCTGACTGTATTCCGAGGCGGCCTGGACGACCCTGGCTATCTTCTCGGCGTCCTTGGCCTCGTTCCAGGTGTCGATGGAGCCCTTCACCTGGAAACCGCCCATGACCAGCCCGACGAGGGCGGGTACGAGCAGGATCGCGTTCAGACGGGTCGGCACGCGCCAGTTGCGGGGGGAGAACCTGCTGGTGCTCCCGCTGCTCACGGGCGGGGTCACGGGAACGTCGACCGACGCGGCCGCTCGCGGCGGCGGGGTGAAGTTGCCGCGCGCGGGTTCATCCGCGGGGCTTGCGTTGCTTCGCCTCACTCGACCAACAACCTCTCGGCGGTACTACTAGCTAGTTCGTTGAATTCCAGCACGGTTAACGGCCGTGTTCCAAACAGTTGAAACCGGCCAGTCCCCGAGACCTACGCCTCACATAAATCGGACATAAAGAGCTTCCTGCGGCAAAAATAGGGGGAGTTGTGCGCGTAGCGGCACCGACCGAACGCGCCCTGTCGCCAACTGCCGCCAATTCTCTGTCGAAACGTTATGAACCAAAGGGGCGGGCCGTGTCGTAGGACACAGCCCGCCCCTCCGGCGGTGGTTGAAGCGGTCTTACTTGAGCCGCGCCATCAGCGCGTGCTCGACGAGCGTGATGAGCGCGCTCTTGGCGTCCGCGCGGTGGCGGGCGTCGGTGGTGATGATGGGGGCGTCCGGACCGATCTGCAGGGCCTCGCGGACCTCCTCCGGCGTGTACGGCTGGTGCCCCTCGAAACCGTTGAGCGCCACGACGAACGGCAGGCCGCTGTTCTCGAAGTAGTCGACGGCGGGGAAGCAGTCCGCGAGGCGGCGGGTGTCGACGAGCACGATCGCGCCGATGGCGCCGCGGACGAGGTCGTCCCACATGAACCAGAAGCGGTCCTGGCCCGGGGTACCGAAGAGGTACAGGATCAGGTCCTGGTCCAGCGTGATGCGGCCGAAGTCCATGGCGACCGTGGTGGTCGTCTTGTCCCCGGTGTGGGTCAGGTCGTCGATCCCGGCGGAGGCGCTGGTCATGACGGCTTCGGTGCGCAGCGGGTTGATCTCGGACACGGCGCCGACGAACGTGGTCTTGCCCACGCCGAAGCCACCCGCCACCACGATCTTCGCCGAGGTGGTCGAGCGGGCGGGAGCCGCTCCGCCGTTAGAGCTTGCGAAGTCCACTGAGCACCCTTTCCAGCAGCGTGACGTCCGGCGTGCCGCCGGCCTCTCCATTGCCCGGCTGGTGGATGGCCACCATGCCGGCCTCCGCCAGGTCGGCGACGAGGATCCGGGCCACACCGAGCGGCATGGACAGCAGCGCGGAGACTTCCGCGACCGACTTGACCTCACGGCACAGGGTGCAGATGCGCTGGTGCTCCGGCAGCAGGCCGGACAGGTGCATCGGATCGGCCGTGGTGCTGACCAGGGCCTCGATGGCGAGCTGGTAGCGGGGCCGGGTGCGGCCGCCGGTCATCGCGTACGGACGCACCAGCGGCTGTTCGCCTTCCGAGTACGAATCTCCGTACGCATCGGGGTAGGCGGGGGGCGGGGTCATTGATCCTCCGGGCTGGACAGCAGTGGTCAGCGTGCCGTCTGACGGGGCGGCCGGTGGGGGGACGGTATGACGGCCTGTTGGGGGTACTGGGTACCGGGGTGGGGAGCCCCGGTCTCCCGGCCGGCAGTACCGGCCGACCGGGAGATGGACGGTCAGATGAGCAGGCTTCCCTGCAGCTCCGCGCGCAGGTCCGGGGTGAGGACACTGCCGGCGCGGTCCACGAGGAGGGCCATCTCGTAGCCCACGAGGCCGATGTCACACTCGGGGTGCGCCAGTACGGCCAGCGAGGATCCGTCGGAGACGGACATGAGGAAGAGGAATCCCCGGTCCATCTCGACCACGGTCTGGTTGACGGCGCCGCCCTCGAAGATGCGGGAGGCTCCGGCGGTCAGCGAGGTCAGACCGGAGGCCACGGCCGCCAGCTGATCGGCGCGGTCGCGCGGGAAACCTTCGGACATCGCCAGAAGGAGGCCGTCGGCGGAGACCACCACCGTGTGGGACACCCCGGGGGTGTTGTCCACGAAGTTGGTGATCAACCAGTTCAGATTCTGTGCCGCCTGGCTCATCGAACTCAACTAACGCTCCTGCTGGTAAGTGGGGTCGATGTGGTAACTGCCGGTCGCCGGACCACTGTTGCCGGCCTGGCGACCCTGCTGGATACCCCGTCGGAGGTTGGTCAGACGGCCGCGGACGTCATCGGGTGCCCGCGAAACCTGAGGACCGGCCTGTGCGTCCGCCTGCTGCTGCGCGGTACCGGCCACGAGGTTGGCCCGCGGAACCCGGCGGGGCAGACCCGAGGTGGTGATGCCGCCGGCGGCGGGCTGGCGCACGCGCTCGGCCTGGCGCATCAGCTCGTCGTTCGGTGAGGACTTCCAGCTGACGGTCGGCATGGCGCCGGTCGTCGTCTGGGCGGGCTCGGCCGCGAGCTCCTGGCCGCGCTGCGGCAGCTGGTGCTGCTGCGGGGCCGGGGCCGCCGGAGCGGACTGCTGCGGCTGCTGGGGCACGGCGGGTACCTGCGCGGGGGGCTGCTGCCCCTCCTCGCGGAACCAGTTCGACTCCAGCGTGTCGAAGATCGGGCTGCGGTCCTGGCCGTGGCCCGTCGCCGGAGGCAGGGCCTCGGGCTGCGGGGCCTGCGGCAGGCTCGGGGCCTCGGGGCGCGGAGGCGGTACGGGCAGGTAGTCGCCGCCGGGCTGCGGAGCCTGCGGCTGCTGCTGCGGGGCCTGCGGCGAACGGGGGAACCCGCCCACCCCCGGGCCGCCCGGACGCTGGGGCTGGAAACCGCCCGGGCGCTCGAACTGGCCGGTGGTCGACTGGTCCTGGTAGTTCCGTACGTCGGGACGCTCGAACTGCCCGGTCGTGCTGTTGCCGCCGTTCCCCTGGGGGAGCGGGGCGTTGAAGTCGGGGCGGGGGAACTCGGACGTGGAGCCGGGGCCCGACAGCTCGTCGTGGCCGCGTGCCTGGTCGGTACCCCAGCTGGTGGTCTGCGGGGCGGGAAGCTCCGCACGCGGGGCGCCGCCGCGCGGCGGGAGCTGCGGCCGCCCGCCGTTGTGCCCGGGCGCCGTGGGGGCGGCCGGCTGCTGGAAGGACTGCGGCTGCTGCTGGGGCTGCTGGGCCTGGGGCTGCTGCGGCTGCTGCGGCTGCGGCTGCTGCGGGCGCTCGAAGCCGTTGCCCTGCTGGAATCCCGAGGGCGCGCCCGTCGGTCGGGCCTGGGGGCCGCCGGAGAGTCCGGCACCCGCGAAGTTCGCGGCGCCGGCGCCCGCGCCGGCCGCGCCGCGACCCGGCAGCGGAGCACCGCCGCCGAAGCCGCCCTGTCCCTGACCCTGGCCGGTCGGACCGGTCGGAGCACCGCCGCCGAAGCCGCCCTGGCCGCCCGGCTGCTGGGGCCGGCCGCCCTGCGGACGCTGCGGACCGGCGGCGCCGTCACGACCCGGCAGTGCGGCGCGCTGACCGCCCGCGCCGACCTGGCCGCGCTGCGGAGGGGCACCCACGGGCTGACGCCCGGCGGGACCGGGGACGGAGCCCTGCGCGCCCGCGGCCGGGCCACCGGCCGGAGCCTGGCCGCCCGGAGCACCGGGACCGCCCGGCTTCTTGCCGCCCTGGGCGACGTCCACCGGAAGCATGACGAGGGCCGTCGTACCACCCGAGTCGGAGGGGCGCAGCTGGATGCGGATGCCGTGTCGCAGGGACAGGCGGCCGACCACGAACAGGCCCATGCGGCGGGAGACGGAGACGTCCACGGTCGGCGGCGCCGCGAGGCGCTCGTTGATCGCGGCGAGGTCCTCGGGGGACAGGCCGATGCCGGTGTCGTGGATCTCGACGAGCACACGGCCGTCGGGAAGCGCGTGACCGGTGACCCTGACCTTGGTCTGCGGGGAGGAGAACGAGGTGGCGTTCTCCAGCAGCTCGGCGAGGAGGTGCACGAGGTCGTTGACGACTCGGCCGGCGACGTCGGTGCCCGGCACCGAGGCCAGTTCGATGCGCTCGTACTGCTCCACCTCGGACGCGGCGGCGCGGAGCACGTCGACGAGCGGGACGGGGCGGGTCCAGCGGCGACCGGGCTCCTCGCCCGCGAGGACGAGGAGGTTTTCGCCGTTACGGCGCATGCGGGTCGCGAGGTGGTCGAGCTTGAAGAGCGAGGACAGCTGGTCCGGGTCGGCCTCGCGCGACTCCAGCTCGGAGATGAGCGAGAGCTGACGCTGGATGAGGCCCTGCGAACGCCGCGAGAGGTTGGTGAACATCGCGTTGACGTTGCCTCGCAGGAGGGCCTGCTCGGCGGCGAGGCGGACGGCCTCGCGGTGCACGTCGTCGAATGCCGCGGCCACCTGGCCGATCTCGTCGCGGGTGTGCACGCCGACCGACTCCACGGACGTGTCGACGTCCTGCGGGTCGGACTCGGAGAGCTGCTTGACGAGCTCGGGCAGACGGTCCTGGGCGACGCGGGTGGCGGTGTCCTGGAGACGGCGCAGCGAGCGGATCATCGAGCGGGCCATGACGAAGGCGCCGACGAGCGAGACGCCGAGCACCAGGAGGATCAGGGCACCGTTGATGATGGCGTCCTGCTGCGACTCCTGCTTGAGCTCGCGGGCCTTCTGCTCCATGTCCTCGAGGAGGCTGAGCTCGATCTGCTTCATGGCCGAGAGCTTGATGCCGTCGGCGTCGTACCAGTCCAGCCAGGAGCGGTACTGCGTCTCCTTGGCGAACTGGGTCTCGCTGCCGAGGACGCGGCGCGCGTAGTGGTCGGCACTGGCGATTTCGGCGTTGCCGTCGCCGAGGGCGGCGAGGAGCTCCTCGGACCGGCCCTGGTAGACGAGTTCGAAGGTCTTCTTCGCCTGCGCCTCACCGCGCTGCGCGGAGAGCGCGTAGAGGCGGTCGTTCTCCTTCAGCGAGCCCTGACCGCCCGTGCCCTCGGGGAGCGAGGCGGCGATGATCGCGCGCTGGATGGAGGCGTACTCCTTGGAGGCCGAGAAGGCCGCCAGGGCGCGCGTGCGCTTGATCATCTCCGGGTTGGAGGTGGCCTGCGCCATGTCCTGGGAGAGGGAGAGGAGCGAGACGATGATCGCGTTGTACTCGGTGACGGTCTGCTGGGCACCGCTGGCGTACGCGTGCTCGCGGATGTCGCCGATGTTGGCGATCTGACGGCCGATCTGCAGGATGTTGTTGCGGATCGACTTGAGGGTGTCGTCCTTGCCCTCGACGTCGTCGACCTTCTCCGTCGCGGCGGCGAAGGCCTTGACGGCGTTGTCGGTGTCCAGGCGCTTCGCGTCGACCGTGGTGTTGCTCTTGCCCTTGGAGAGCGTGAGCGGACCCGCCGAGATGTCCCGCTCCTCCTGGAGCTGGGCGGCCAGGTGGGTGGCCTGCCGGGTCATCGTCGTCAGCAGCTGCATGTGCTCGAGCTGCGCGATGTCGTTGAGCGAGTCGTTGATGCGGAAGCCACCGAGGGTGGTGGCGGCGACGACCGGCAGGGTCAGCAGCGACACCAGTCGCGTGCTGATTCGCCAGTTCTGCATGGCGAGACGGGAACCGGGCCCGCTGGGGGCCTTCGGTATCGCCGTGTCCTGTGGCTCGGCCTCACCGGCCTTGGCGGACTTCCCGCGGCCCTTCGCCTTCACCGTGGCGGAGGCGTCGCGGCCGGCGCCTTCGACAGCCGGCCCGCGGTTCTGGGCGTGCTGGGGCGAGGTGCCACGGTCGGTCCCGCGCGGCTCCTGCTCGGCGGCGGCATCGCCACGGCCCTGGCGGGCCTGGGGAGACCCCTTGCCGTCCCTCTTGAATCGTCCCTGCACTAGCGTCGCAACCTCTGGACCAGGCGTCCCACCGGGAGACCGGCGGAACGGTGTCGAGTCGTGGGGCACTAACGGCCCCATGGCGGTCGTCGGTGACCGGCGCGTCTCCTACTGACTGCCACCGCGCTCGGCGCCAGTCGCGCCACCTGCGCGCCGGTTGATTCCCGCGGTGGTCCCGCGAATTCCAGCACAGTGGCGGATCTCCAACAAGGTGCGCGTGTCGGCCCGGAGAGTCGGTGACGACATGTGACTGCGGCACTACGCGATGTAGACGTCCTTTCGGTCGAAACCGGACTTACACCGCCCAAACGCCGGGGATGTCAAGGTGTCCCAGTCGAGATGATCAGCAGCGGAATGGAACATTCAGTGGCGCAATGTCCGTTTCTTCGGCTCATTTTGACTGTCCGTTATGCCGGTATTGCCGGGTGCCTGGTGAGCAAACTCACATAGCCGTGGCCATTACTTACCGGTTCGGCGAGGGATTTGGATGTTTAGCCTTGCCCTTTACAGGGTTGACGGCCGCGTCAACCGGCACCCACAGACCAGCTGAGGCCTGAAACCCCCATGAAGACGACCACGATGTTCCGCAACATAGCCAACCCCCGCCGCACCACCCTCGCGCACCTCAAGGACGCCGAGGAGCTGCAGGCGGCCCCGGCCGCTCCGGAGCACGCCGTCGAGCTGCCGACCCAGACGGCCAACCCGCGCCGCACGGTCCTCATGGACGCACCGGTCGTCACCCCGGCGCAGTAGCGGCCGCGCGAAACAGCGCGGAGCGCCGCTGCCCACCGCGTTAGCCTGGGTCCGCAGACTCCGGCAGGCGGAAATACAGAGGGGCAGACGCAACACGTGCGCATCGCCAGGTTCTCGATCGACGGAAATGTCGCCTTCGGCGCGGTCGAGGGCGACGCAGCCCTCGCGGCGTCCGAGGGTGAGCTCGTCCTCGACATCATCAAGGGCATCCCGTTCGCGGACTTCGAGCTCTCCGGCACGAAGGTCCCGCTGAGCAAGGTCCGGCTGCTGCCGCCCGTGCTCCCCAACAAGGTCGTGGCCATCGGCCGCAACTACGCGGAGCACGCGGCGGAGCTCGGAAACGAGGTCCCGGACGCGCCGATCACCTTCTTCAAGCCCTCCACCTCGGTGGTCGGCCCCGGCGACCCGATCGCGTACCCCTCCTTCTCCCAGGACGTCCACCACGAGGCCGAGCTGGCCGTGGTCATCGGTCGCATGTGCCGCGAGGTCCCGCGCGAGCGCGTCAAGGACGTCATCCTCGGCTACACCTGCGCCAACGACGTCACCGCGCGCGACGTCCAGCAGCGCGAGAAGCAGTGGGCGCGGGCCAAGGGCTTCGACAGCTCCTGTCCTCTCGGCCCCTGGATCGAGACGGACCTGGACCCGAGCGACCTGACCATCCAGTGCACGGTCAACGGCGAACAACGCCAGCTCGGCCGCACCAGCGACATGGTCCGCTCCATCGAGGACCTGGTCGTGCACATCAGCGAGGCCATGACGCTGCTCCCGGGCGACGTCATCCTCACGGGGACCCCGGCCGGAGTCGGCCCCCTACACGTCGGCGACGAGGTCGCCGTCACCATCGAAGGCATCGGCACTCTCACCAACAAGGTGATCAAGCGTGGCTAACGCGACCCCCCGCGTACGTTTCTGTCCCTCCCCGACCGGCAACCCCCACGTGGGCCTGGTCCGAACCGCCCTCTTCAACTGGGCGTTCGCCCGCCACCACGGCGGCACGTTCGTCTTCCGCATCGAGGACACCGACGCGGCCCGCGACTCCGAGGAGTCGTACGGCCAGCTGCTCGACTCGCTGCGCTGGCTCGGCTTCACCTGGGACGAGGGCCCCGAGGTCGGCGGCCCGCACGCCCCCTACCGCCAGTCCGAGCGCATGGACATCTACAAGGACGTCGCGGCCAAGCTCCTCGACGGCGGCTACGCCTACCGGTGCTACTGCACCACCGAGGAGCTCGACGCCCGCCGCGCGGCCGCCCGCGCCGCCGGCAAGCCCTCCGGGTACGACGGCCACTGCCGCGAGCTCACCACCGTGCAGGTCGAGGCGTACGAGGGCGAGCACCGCACCTCCATCGTCCGCTTCCGGATGCCCGACGAGCCCATCACCTTCACGGACCTCGTCCGCGGCGAGCTCACCTTCACCCCGGACAACGTGCCGGACTTCGGCATCGTCCGGGCCAACGGCGCCCCGCTGTACACGCTGGTCAACCCGGTCGATGACGCGCTGATGGAGATCACGCACGTCCTGCGCGGCGAGGACCTGCTCTCCTCCACCCCCCGCCAGATCGCCCTCTACAAGGCGCTGATCGAGCTGGGCGTCGCCAAGACCACCCCCGCGTTCGGGCACCTGCCGTACGTGATGGGCGAGGGCAACAAGAAGCTCTCCAAGCGCGACCCCGAGGCCTCGCTCAACCTGTACCGCGAGCGCGGCTTCCTCCCCGAGGGCCTGCTGAACTACCTCTCGCTGCTCGGCTGGTCCTTCTCCAAGGACCAGGACGTCTTCTCGATCGAGGAGATGGTGGCGAAGTTCGACATCGACGGCGTCAACGCCAACCCGGCGCGCTTCGACCTGAAGAAGGCCGAGTCGATCAACGGCGACCACATCCGCCTGCTCGACCCGAAGGTCTTCGCGGACCGCTGCGCCCCGTGGCTGCAGGCCCCGCACGCCAACTGGGCGCCCGAGGAGTTCGACGCCGAGGCCTGGGAGCGCATCGCGCCGTACGCCCAGACCCGTGTGACGGTCCTCTCCGAGATCACCGCCAACGTCGACTTCCTGTTCCTGAAGGAGCCGGTGGAGGACCAGGCGTCCTGGGACAAGGCGATGAAGGGCGAGCCGGCGGCCCTGCTGACCACGGCGCGCGAGAACCTGGAGTCGGCCGACTGGTCCGACCCGGAGTCCCTCAAGCAGGCCGTCCTGACCGCCGGCGAGGCGCACGGCCTCAAGCTCGGCAAGGCCCAGGCCCCGGTCCGCGTGGCCGTCACCGGCCGCACGGTCGGCCTGCCGCTCTTCGAGTCCCTGGAGATCCTGGGCAAGGAGCGCTCCCTGGCCCGCATCGACGCGGCCCTGGCGAAGCTCGCCGCGTAACACCCGCGCGTCCCGCAGGGGGCGGCGGCCGGACCTCCGGCCGCCGCCCCCTGCGGCGTTGTCGGGGGCCGCCGCTATGGTCGTCCACGCTCGAAGACCGACCAGAGCCCCGCGCCGTACGAAAGGCCCCGCCATGCCGCTCGCCGCCCCGGACCTCGCCGGGTTCTTCACCCCCGGTGCCACCTTCTCGTACGAGGATGGGTCGACCGGCACCCTCGCGGTGGCCGAAGGGGGCTCCCTGTGGCTGCCCACCGGCCGCGTCGTGGCCTGCGACCCCTTCGTCTACGTCGGCGGCGGCGACCCGGCGGCCTTCACCGCGCAGGTGGAGCCGGGCCGCTACCGCGTGGAGGTCGCCATGGCCACCCTCACCCCGGCCGGGGAGCCCGAGCCCGCGCCCGGCGAGGGGCACCACAGGGTCGCCGCCGCCCGGCTGGTGATCCGCGACACCCCGGCCGCCTCCTGGGAACTGGCGCTGCGGGGCGGCCAGGACCCGTCCGGGCTCGGTGACGGCGAGTACTTCGGCTACGGCGTGGACGCCGGTACGGGCTGCTTCTACGACGCCGCCGCCGACGAGTCCTTCCCCGACTGCGAGGGCGACGTGGGGCCGTTGTGGGACGCGTTCGAGAAGACGGGCCACGCCCCCGGCGCCCACCGCGTCGAGGGCGAGGCGGGGCACGACCTCGTGGCCTTCTCCTCCGGCTGGGGCGACGGCTCGTACCCGACCTGGGTGGGCCGCGACGCCGAGGGGGAGATCACCTGCTTCGTCACGGACTTCTTCGTCGTGCCTCCGCCGGAGGCGGAAGCGGCGTAGCCTCGGCCCCATGCCGATCCGCGCCGTGCTCTGGGACATCGACGACACCCTGTTCGACTACACCGGGGCCGACGCCGCGGGGCTCGCGCGGCACCTGGAGGTCGAGGGGATCGCCGAGCGGTACGGAACCCCCGCCGAGGCGCTCGCGCTCTGGCGGCGCATCACCGACCGGCACTGGGCCCGCTTCGCCGCCGGCGAGGGCACCTTCCAGGGGCAGCGGCGGGACCGGGTGCGGGAGTTCCTGGGGCGGCCCGTGATGACCGACGGCCAGGCCGACGCCTGGTTCGACCAGTACGTCGCCCACTACAAGGCGGCCTGGACGGTCTTCCCCGACGTGGTGCCCGTGCTCGACGCCCTCGCCGTCGACTACCGGCACGGGGTGCTCTCCAACTCCTCCCTCGTCAACCAGGACCCCAAGCTGCGCGACCTCGGCCTGCGCGACCGCTTCGAGGTGCTGGTCTGTGCCGTCGAACTCGGGGTGAGCAAGCCCGAGGCGGCGGCCTTCCTCGCCGGCTGCGAGGCGCTGGGCCTGGCTCCGGACGAAGTGGCGTACGTGGGGGACCAGCCCGAGATCGACGCGCGGGGCGCCCGCGACGCCGGGCTGATGGCTTTCTGGCTCGACCGGGACGGCGGTCGGGGCCCGGGACCCGATGGCGCACACAGGATCGAGGGCCTTGACCGGCTCCCCCAGCTGCTGGCCGCAGATACCCGTTTTGGAGCACGGTCAGGCATCCGGTAATGTTCTTTCTGCGCCGCCGGAGCGGGCCGAAAGGCCGGACGGAGGCGCCACTCGAAAGAAAAGCCCCCCAAGGGGTTGACTTTCGGTGGGGTATAGTGTAATTGGCAACACGAGGGTTTCTGGTTCCCTTATTCTAGGTTCGAGTCCTGGTACCCCAGCGCAGTGCAGCAGTAACGCAGTGCTTAGCCCCCGTTGTGTAGCGGCCTAGCACGCCGCCCTCTCAAGGCGGTAGCGCCGGTTCGAATCCGGTCGGGGGTACAGATCCTTCCCGCGAGATCTCCAGGGTCGCACCCGGACATTTTGATGCAGGATCGCTAGGGCCCCCGTTGTGTAGCGGCCTAGCACGCCGCCCTCTCAAGGCGGTAGCGCCGGTTCGAATCCGGTCGGGGGTACTGTGGTCTGGTCTAGACCACCCTTGGGCTATGGTGTAATTGGCAACACGAAGGTTTCTGGTTCCTTTGTTCTAGGTTCGAGTCCTGGTAGCCCAGCGCAGTACCTGCAAGCCCCCGTTGTGTAGCGGCCTAGCACGCCGCCCTCTCAAGGCGGTAGCGCCGGTTCGAATCCGGTCGGGGGTACGCACAGAAGAGGCCCTCCGCGTTCATCGCGGAGGGCCTCTTCGCTGTGTCCGGGCTCGGCCCGCACGCCTACAAGTACGGGCCCGGAGGCGCGTGTTCGGACGTGTGCGGCGTCGAACGCGCCCCCGGGCCCGGGGGTTGGGTGGGAACAGGGCAGGGGTCAGCCGGAGCGGCGCAGGGCCTCCGACAGTCGGGCGGCCGCGTCGATGACGGCCTGGGCGTGCATACGGCCCGGGTGGCGGGTCAGGCGCTCGATCGGCCCGGAGACCGACACGGAGGCCACCACGCGGTTCGACGGCCCGCGTACGGGCGCCGAGACGGAGGCCACACCGGGCTCCCGCTCGCCGATCGACTGCGCCCAGCCGCGGCGTCGTACGCCCGACAGGGCCGTCGCCGTGAAACGCGCGCCCTGGAGGCCGCGGTGGAGCCGCTCGGGCTCCTCCCAGGCCATCAGGATCTGCGCGGCCGAGCCGGCCTTCATGGGGAGCGTGGAGCCCACCGGGACGGTGTCCCGCAGGCCCGACAGCCGCTCGGCGGCCGCCACGCAGATGCGCATGTCTCCCTGACGGCGGTAGAGCTGCGCGCTCTCGCCCGTCACGTCGCGCAGGTGTGTCAGTACCGGTCCCGCCGTGGCCAGCAGTCGGTCCTCGCCGGCCGCGGCGGCGAGTTCCGCCAACCGCGGACCGAGGATGAACCGGCCCTGCATGTCCCTCGCCACCATCCGGTGGTGTTCCAGTGCCACGGCCAGCCGGTGTGCCGTGGGTCGTGCGAGCCCTGTCGCCGCGACCAGCCCGGCGAGGGTGGCCGGACCGGACTCCAGTGCGCTCAATACGAGAGCTGCCTTGTCGAGAACGCCGACGCCGCTAGAGTTGTCCATGAAACGATATTCGCGTCTCACACTGTGAAACGCAAGTTCAAATTTTCCAAGAACAAGCGAGTCTGTATGTGCGGGTCCACGAACCACTGGGTCCGAGCCGTTGTCCGAGACGTGCGGTACGGGCGATCAGGCGCAACAGATCTCTATGAAGTGCCGGCACAACCGGCCGGTCGGAGGGAAAGCGATGGGTAGGACACTCGCGGAGAAGGTCTGGGACGACCATGTCGTCCGGCGCGCCGAAGGCGAGCCCGACCTCCTCTTCATCGATCTGCACCTGCTGCACGAGGTGACCAGCCCGCAGGCCTTCGAGGGCCTGCGCCAGGCCGGCCGCAAGGTCCGACGCCTCGACCTCACCATCGCGACCGAGGACCACAACACCCCCACCCTGGACATCGACAAGCCGATCGCCGACCCGGTCTCCCGGGCTCAGCTGGAGACGCTGCGCAGGAACTGCGCCGAGTTCGGCGTGCGGCTGCACTCGCTGGGCGATGTCGAGCAGGGTGTCGTGCACGTCGTGGGCCCGCAGCTGGGTCTGACCCAGCCCGGTACCACCGTGGTCTGCGGTGACTCGCACACCTCGACGCACGGCGC
Organism: Streptomyces sp. NPDC001717; assembly: GCF_042892775.1. Classification (NCBI taxonomy): domain Bacteria; kingdom Bacillati; phylum Actinomycetota; class Actinomycetes; order Kitasatosporales; family Streptomycetaceae; genus Streptomyces; species Streptomyces sp. NPDC001717. Next base: position 48,912 of record NZ_JBIAUK010000014.1, read on the forward strand.
GTTCGGTGCGCTGGCCTTCGGCATCGGCACCAGCCAGGTCGAGCACGTGCTGGCCACCCAGACGCTGCCGCTGGCCCGCCCGAAGACGATGGCGATCACCGTCACCGGCGCGCTGGCCGAGGGCGTCACCGCCAAGGACCTGATCCTGGCCATCATCGCCAAGATCGGCACCGGCGGCGGCCAGGGCTACGTCCTGGAGTACCGCGGCGAGGCCATCGAGAAGCTCTCGATGGAAGCCCGCATGACCATCTGCAACATGTCGATCGAGGCCGGTGCCCGCGCGGGCATGATCGCCCCCGACCAGACCACCTTCGACTACCTCGAGGGCCGCGACCACGCCCCCGCGGGCGAGGACTGGGACGCCGCCGTCGCGTACTGGCGGACGCTGCGCACCGACGACGACGCGGTCTTCGACGCCGAGGTCGTCATCGACGGTGCCTCGCTGTCCCCGTTCGTCACCTGGGGCACCAACCCGGGCCAGGGCGCGCCGCTGTCGGCCAACGTCCCCGACCCGGCTTCGTACGAGGACGCTTCGGAGCGCCTGGCCGCGGAAAAGGCCCTGGAGTACATGGGGTTGACCGCCGGGCAGCCGCTGCGCGACATCAAGGTCGACACCGTCTTCGTAGGTTCCTGCACCAACGGCCGCATCGAGGACCTGCGCGCCGTCGCCGGCATCGTCGAGGGCCGCAAAGTCGCCGACGGCGTACGGATGCTGGTCGTCCCGGGCTCGGTCCGGGTCGCCCTCCAGGCCGTGGAAGAGGGCCTGGACAAGGTCTTCAAGGAGGCCGGCGCCGAGTGGCGGCACGCGGGCTGCTCGATGTGTCTGGGCATGAACCCCGACCAACTGGCGCCCGGTGAGCGCTCCGCGTCCACCTCCAACCGCAACTTCGAGGGCCGGCAGGGCAAGGGTGGACGCACCCACCTGGTCTCCCCGCAGGTGGCCGCCGCCACCGCCGTGCTGGGCCACCTGGCCTCGCCCGCCGACCTGTCCGCCGCCGACGCGACCGCCGGAGTCTGAACCATGGAAGCCTTCACCACCCACACCGGCCGGGCCGTCCCGCTGCGCCGCAGCAACGTCGACACCGACCAGATCATCCCGGCCCACTGGCTGAAGAAGATCACCCGCGACGGGTTCGAGGACGGGCTCTTCGAGGCCTGGCGCAAGGACCCGGAGTTCGTCACGAACCGTCCGGAGCGCGCCGGCGCGACCGTCCTGGTCGCCGGTCCCGACTTCGGTACGGGCTCCTCGCGCGAGCACGCCGTCTGGGCCCTGCAGAACTTCGGCTTCAAGACGGTCATCTCCGCACGCTTCGCCGACATCTTCCGCGGGAACTCGCTGAAGAACGGCCTGCTGACCGTGGTCCTCCCGCAGGAGACGGTCGACAAGCTGTGGGAGCTGACCGAGGCCGACCCGGCCGCCGAGATCACGGTCGACCTGGTCGCCCGCGAGGTCCGAGCGGAGGGCGTCGTAGCGGAGTTCGAGCTCGACGACAACGCCCGCTGGCGCCTGCTGGAGGGGCTGGACGACATCTCGCTCACCCTTCAGAACGAAGCGGACATCGCCACGTACGAAAGCGCCCGCCCGGCCTTCAAGCCGCGCACCGTTCAGGCCTGATTCCTGCCTGATCAGCGCTTATTCACCTTTGGGTGATCACATCGACAACACTGTGCCCCCCACCGGATGGTGGGGGGCACAGCTGTGTGTTGAGGCCCCGTGAGGCGACAACTCGCCCCAGATGGCACAATCTGTGCATGGAACGCGACACTCAACTTGAGCTCTACGAACTCGTCGCGGACCGATTGAAAGAAGCACACACACGGGTGCGCTCACTGCAAGTCCCGGAGGGCGTAAGGATGGCGCTGTCCCGGAAGCTGTTGGTCGTCACGGCCGCGGCGAAGCACGATCTCGCCGATGCGGCAAGGCGCCTGGACAGGTTGATGAAGGACCTCGACGAGGGTCGATTCCCTGAAGGCGACTGATGCGAAGGAACTCCGTAACGTCCTCCGGCGTTGCGGCACTAGGGTGATTAGCCCGTTTCGTGTTTGATTTGCGGTATATATCCGCCTAACGTGCGAAATAAGCTTGAACACATTCGTTCTGGCGAAGTCTCCGAAGGGGAAGACGTGAACAAGGCGCAGCTCGTAGAAGCGATTGCCGACAAGCTGGGCGGCCGCCAGCAGGCCGCGGACGCTGTCGACGCGGTACTGGACGCGATCGTCCGCGCTACCGTCGCGGGCGACCGGGTCTCGGTCACGGGCTTCGGCTCGTTCGAGAAAGTCGACCGGCCGGCCCGTTACGCCCGCAACCCCCAGACGGGTGAGCGCGTCCGGGTCAAGAAGACCTCGGTGCCCCGCTTCCGCGCGGGCCAGGGCTTCAAGGACCTGGTCAGCGGCACCAAGAAGCTCCCCAAGGGCGGCGAGGTCTCGGTGAAGAAGGCGCCCAAGGGCAGCCTCACCGGCGGTGCCTCCGCGACGGTCAAGAAGGCCGCCGCGAAGAAGGCCACCACCGCCAAGAAGGCCGCGGCAAAGACCGCGGTCGCAAAGAAGGTCGTGGCGAAGAAGACCACCGCGACCGCGAAGAAGGCCGTCGCCAAGACCGCCGTGGCCAAGAAGGCCACCCCGGCGAAGAAGGCCACCGCGGTCAAGAAGGCCGCGACGGCGGCGAAGAAGACCACCGCCGCCGCCAAGAAGACCGCTCCGGCGGCCAAGAAGGCCACCGCGAAGACGACCGCGCCCGCCAAGAAGACGACGACGCGCAAGGCCACCGCGAAGAAGACGACCGCCCGCAAGAAGTAATCAGGGGTACGAGTCACACACGCCGGGCCGGTTCCCCATGGGGGAGCCGGCCCGCGGTGCGTTGCCCCTGCCGCTTTCCGTACCGCGGGTTCCCGCGGGGTTCTCGCAGGTCGGAAGCGTGGGAGGGACGGAATTCAGAAGGTCTGCAGCGTGACCAGGGTGATCCGCAACGCCGGGCCCTCGCCGTCCGTCTCGATCCGGACCCGCTGCCCGGGCCTCAGCATCCGCAGGCCCCCCGCGTCGAAGGCCGCTGTCTCGAAGGGCACCGGGGTGCCGTCGTCCAGCAGCACACTGCCGCTTCGGGTCTCGGAATCGTACGTGTACGCGGTCGCCTGCATACCGGAACTGTATCGGGCCGTGTGGCGGCCCACGCCGAGGGCGAGGGCGGTCCGCAGATCCGCCGCCGTGTCCACGTCGCGCCGCACGCTGTCGACGCCCGCCAGTGCGATTTCCACCGCCCCCGAGGCCGAATGCCTGGCCCGCGACGGCCCTCCGAACGAGGGTGCCAATTCCACGTCCGGGGCCGCCGAAAGCAAGGTCGTCCCGATTCCGGCGGCATCCGCCAGAAATGCCCGGGGAAATGCGGCGGCCGTATCGAGCACGCGTAGCAATTCAGGGGGTCGCAGCGCGGGCAGATCGGCGTTCATCGCGGCCACCGCAGCCCCGGGCCGCCCCGCCCTCACCGCCCGGACCCCATGGGCCAGGGCCGCGTTGAGACCGGCCCCCGGGGTGTCCGGGACGATCCGGGCCCCCAGACCCGCGAGTTCCGCCCCGGCCGCCGCGTCGTCCGTGACGACCACCACATCCGCGACGGCGGCGCAGGCCAGCGCCCCGGCGACGGTGTCCAGGGCGAAGGCGAGGGCGAGTCCGGGACGGGCCGCGCCCACGGACGCGGCGAGACGGCTCTTGGCCACCGCCAGAGGCTTCAGCGGGACCACCAGACTCCAGACGGCGTTCGTGGCCGCCCCCTTCCCTCGGGTTTCCCTCCGGCGCACTCGGCCCCCATTGTCACCTCGGCCGAGGCGACCCCGGGGCCGCCTGTCGCGAGCGGGGCGTACGGTGTTCTCGACAGAGACCGGACCGGGGGCCACACTTGTCCGGCCGACGAGGTGCCCAAGCCGCGCACCGGTCCTAGAGGAAGGTGTCCGAGTGTCCCGCCGCAGAATCGGCTTCTGGTACCGCCTGGCTGCGGTCATCGCAAAACCGCCGTTGGTAGTGCTCTTCAAGCGGGACTGGCGGGGAATGGAGCACATTCCGGTCGAGGGCGGATTTATCACCGCCGTCAATCACAACTCGTATCTGGACCCGCTCTCCTACGCGCACTTCCAGTACAACACCGGCCGCGTGCCCCGATTGCTCGCGAAGGCCGCCCTCTTCAAGGTGCCTTTCGTCGGCTCGATCCTGCGCGGCAGCGGGCAGATCCCGGTCTACCGGGAGAGCACCAACGCCCTGGACGCATTCCGGGCCGCCGTGGACGCCATCGAGCGCGGCGAATGCGTGGCCTTTTACCCGGAGGGCACCCTCACCCGCGACCCCGACATGTGGCCGATGGCCGGCAAGACCGGCGCCGCCCGTGTCGCACTGATCACCAAGGCGCCCGTCATTCCCGTGGCGCAGTGGGGCGCGAATCTCGCCATGCCGCCCTACGCCAAGGAGAACAAGGTCAGCCTCTTCCCGCGCAAGACCCTCCAGGTGCTCGCCGGACCGCCGGTGGACCTCTCCGCCTTCTACGACCGGGAACCCACCCCGGACGTGCTCAAGGAGGTCACCGAGGTCATCATGGCGGCCATCACCGGGCTGCTGGAGGAGCTGCGGGGCGAAAAGGCGCCCGAGCAGCCGTACGACCATCGCAAGGCCAGGGCGGAACAGCGGCGCAAGGCCGCGGGGGAGGGCAAGAAGTGACACGTCCCGTGAAGGCGGCCGTCTTCGGAACAGGCTCGTGGGGCACGGCCTTCGCCATCGTGCTCGCCGACGCGGGCTGCGAGGTGACCCTGTGGGGCCGCCGCCGGGAGCTGGTCGACGCCATCAACACCGGCCGGACCAACCCGGACTACTTCCCCGGAGTCGAACTCCCCGCGGGCCTGCGGGCCACCACCGACCCGGCCGAGGCCGCGGCCGACGCCGACTTCACCGTCCTCGCCGTCCCCTCCCAGACGCTGCGCGGCAACCTCGCCTCCTGGGCGCCGCTGCTGGCCCCCGACACGGTGCTCGTCTCCCTCATGAAGGGCATCGAACTCGGCACCGCCAAGCGGATGAGCGAGGTCATCGAGGAGGTGGCCAAGGTCCCCGCCGAGCGCATCGCCGTGGTCACCGGCCCCAACCTGGCCCGCGAGATCGCCGCCCGGCAGCCCGCCGCCTCCGTCGTCGCCTGCGTGGACGAGGCCGTGGCGCAGCGCCTCCAGGCCGCCTGCCACACCCCGTACTTCCGCCCGTACACGAGCACGGACGTCATCGGCTGCGAACTGGGCGGCGCCGTCAAGAACGTCATCGGCCTCGCCGTCGGCATCGCGGACGGCATGGGCCTCGGCGACAACACCAAGGGCTCGCTCATCACCCGCGGACTCGCCGAAGCGACCCGCCTGGGCGTGGCGATGGGCGCAGACCCGCTCACCTTCTCCGGCCTCGCGGGCCTCGGCGACCTGGTCGCCACCTGCTCCTCGCCGCTCTCCAGGAACCACACCTTCGGCACCAACCTGGGCCGCGGGATGACCCTGGAGGAGACCATCGCGGTCACCAAGCAGACCGCCGAGGGGGTCAAGTCCTGCCAGTCCGTGGCCGATCTGGCGCGCCGGCACGGGGTGGACATGCCGATCACCGACACCGTCGTCGACATCGTCCACCACGGCAAGCCCACCCTGGTCGCGCTGAAGGAACTGATGGGTCGCAGCGCCAAACCGGAACGTCGCTGACACCCTTCCGCACGCATGAGCGGGTACCCTCGTGGCGATATGAGCAGCGAGAACCTCCCCCAGACCCCTGAGCAGCAGGGCCGCAAGCCCCGCGTGGCCGTCGTGTTCGGCGGCCGCAGCTCGGAACACGCCATCTCGGTCGTCACGGCGGGCGCCGTCCTGCGCTCCATCGACCGGTCCAAGTACGAGGTGCTGCCCATCGGCATCACCACGGACGGCCGGTGGGCGCTGACCGCCGACGAGCCCGAGCGGATGGCCATCGCAGACCGGCAGCTCCCGAGCGTCGAGGAGCTCGCGGACTCCGAGGACGGCTCCGTCGTCCTCTCGGTGGACCCCGCCAGCCGCCAGGTCGTCTACACCGAGCCCGGCGCCGTCCCCAAGGCCCTGGGCGAGGTCGACGTGGTGTTCCCCGTCCTCCACGGCCCGTACGGCGAGGACGGCACCCTGCAGGGCCTCCTGGAGCTCTCCGGGATCCCGTACGTCGGCTCGGGCGTCCTCGCCTCGGCCGTCGGCCAGGACAAGGACTACATGAAGCGGGTGTTCACCTCCTTCGGGCTGAGCGTCGGCCCGTACGTGACCATCCGCCCCCGCGAGTGGGAGGCCGACCAGGCCGCCGCAAAGGGCCGGATCCTGGACTTCGCCGCCGAGCACGGCTGGCCGCTGTTCATCAAGCCCGCCCGGGCCGGCTCCTCCATCGGCATCACCAAGGTCGACGACCCCTCCGGTCTCGACGCGGCGATCCGCGAGGCGCGCCGCCACGACCCGAAGTTCATCGTGGAGGCGCTGCTGCGCGGCCGCGAGATCGAGTGCGGCGTGCTGGAATTCGAGGACGGGCCGCGCGCGAGCGCCCCCGCGGAGATCCCGCCGGTCTCCAGCCACGACTTCTACGACTTCGAGGCGAAGTACATCGACTCCGCCTCCGGGATCGTGCCCGCCCCGCTCACCCCGGAGCAGACCGCCGAGGTCCAGCGCCTGGCGATCGAGGCCTTCGAGGCAGCGTCCTGCGAGGGCCTGGTGCGCGCCGACTTCTTCCTCACCGAGGACGGCGAGTTCGTCATCAACGAGATCAACACGATGCCGGGCTTCACCCCGATCTCGATGTACCCGCTGATGTGGCAGGAGTCGGGCATCGGCTACCAGGAGCTGGTCGACCGCCTGCTCCAGGCCGCCCTGCGCCGCTCCACCGGCCTGCGCTAGCCGCACCGGACCCCGTACGGCAGACCGCCCGCCGACCCGCCCCGAAAAGGGCCGGTCGGCGGGCGGTCGCTGTGAGGGCGGTGCGGCGGCGGGTTCAGTACGAGGAGATGCCCTCGGGCACCGTCTTGGCCACGGCCGTGGACAACCCCACCAGCATTCCCGCGTCCGTGGCATGCTCCTTGTCGACCACGACCTCCGTGTACGCCTTCCGCATACCGGTGGTGAACCGGAAACCCCCGTCGTCGAGCTTCTCCAGCAGCCAGGAGACGCCGTTCACCTGGACGCCCTCCTGCTCCGGATCGGCCATCGCCGGGGGCCTGGGGATACCGCACCGCAGTACGATCGCCGAGCCGCCCCACGCGGCGGTGAGCGGGGACTCCGGTTCGGTTGCGGTCCGGGCCTGACCGGCCACCGTTTCCGGGAGCTCCCCGTGCAGCGCCGCACAGAGCCCCGCGACCTCGGCCGGCGGCGTGGGAGGCGGGTCCACCCGGGCCTCGGAACCACCCGGGGAGCACGCCGCGAGGGCCACGAGGGCCGTCGCGGCGGCAGCGGCGGTCAGGGCACGGACACGGACGACGGGCCGGCGGTGTAGGGACATCACCGGCCAACAGTAGACGGGGGCTACAGATGGACCACCGGGCAGGTCAGGGTGCGGGTGATCCCCTCCACCTGCTGGACCTTGGCGACCACCATGCGGCCGAGCTCGTCCACGGTGTCGGCCTGGGCGCGCACGATCACGTCGTACGGACCCGTCACGTCCTCGGCCTGGATCACCCCCGGGATCTGGCCGATGGACTCGGCGACGAACGACGCCTTGCCCACCTCGGTCTGGATAAGGATGTACGCCTGTACCACGGAACCTCCAGGGCGGCCACGAGGATCATTTCCCCTAACCTTCGGGTGGGCCCGACACGATCGAAAGGGCCGGGGGAAGAAGGGACGCCACGGTACCGCGTCGCCGAGCGCCACGGGGAGACCCGGGGGCCAGGCGCCGCGCGCAGCGGGGCGTACGGAGAGCAGAAGTTGACGTATCTGTTGACGGTACCCAGAGCTGTGACGGCTCGCGACCGCAAGCGGACTGGGCAAGAAGGGGCACAGCGATGAAGGGCACTGTGGGCGAGCTGGGGGAGTTCGGCCTCATTCGGGAACTCACCTCACGGCTCACCACCACCCCGGCGGTCCGGCTCGGCCCGGGCGACGACGCCGCGGTGGTGTCGGCCCCCGACCGCAGGGTCGTGGCGAGCACCGACATCCTGTTGGAAGGCAGGCACTTCCGGCGCGACTGGTCCACGGCGTACGACGTCGGCCGCAAGGCCGCCGCACAGAACCTGGCCGACATCGCGGCCATGGGCGCCGTGCCCACCGCGCTCCTCCTCGGCCTCGTCGTACCGGCCGAGCTGCCGGTCACCTGGCCCACGGAGCTCATGGACGGCATCCGCGACGAGTGCCAGGTGGCCGGCGCGGCCGTCGTCGGCGGCGACGTGGTCCGCGGCGACGACATCACCGTCGCCATCACCGCACTCGGCGACCTGCGCAACCACGAGCCCGTCCTGCGCTCCGGCGCCCGGCCCGGCGACGTCGTCGCCGTCACCGGCTGGCTCGGCTGGTCCGCCGCGGGCTTCGCCGTGCTCTCGCGCGGCTTCCGCTCCCCGCGGGCCTTCGTCGAGGCCCACCGGCGCCCGGAGCCCCCGTACCACGCGGGCCCGGCGGCCGCCGGACTCGGCGCCACCGCCATGACCGACGTCAGCGACGGCCTGATCGCCGACCTCGGGCACATCGCCGAGGCCAGCAAGGTGCGGATCGACCTGCACACGGCCGCCCTCGACATCCCGACCCAGATGTACGACATCGGCCAGGCCGTCGGCGTGGACCCGCTCCAGTGGGTCCTCACCGGGGGAGAGGACCACGCGATCGTGGCGACCTTCCCGCCCGACGTGAAGCTGCCCGCCCGCTGGAAGGTCATCGGGGGAGTGCTCAACCGCTCCGCGCTGCCCCAGGTGACCGTGGACGGCGCCCCCTGGGCCAGCACCGGCGGCTGGGACCACTTCGGGGCCGACCCGGCACCCCAGGACGGCCCGGCGTGAGCGTCGCCCCGCCGCTGTGCCTGACCGTCGCCGGATCCGACTCCGGCGGCGGCGCGGGCATCCAGGCCGACCTCAAGACCATGCTGGCGCTCGGCGTCCACGGCATGAGCGTGGTGACCGCCGTGACGGCGCAGAACTCCCTCGGGGTGCAGGGCGTCTGGGAGCTGCCCCCGGAGGCCGTCAGGAGCCAGTTCAGGGCCGTCGTGGGCGACATCGGCGTACAGGCCGTGAAGACCGGGATGCTCTCCTCCGCCGTGCTCGTGGAGACCGTGGCCGAACTGCTGGCCACCACCGGGGCTCCGGCCGTCGTGGACCCCGTCGGCGTCTCCAAGCACGGGGACGCACTGCTCGCCGCCTCGGCACTGGACGCCGTACGACAGGAGCTGCTCCCCCGGGCCACCGTGGCCACGCCCAACCTCGACGAGGTGGCGCAGCTCACCGGCCTGGTAGTGGAGCGCGAGGACGACATGCGGCGAGCGGCCGACGCGATCCTCGACCACGGCCCCCGCTGGGCGCTCATCAAGGGCGGACACCTGGCGGCCCACGGGGACGAGGCCGTGGACCTGCTCACGGACGGAACCGAGGAGCATTGGCTGCGCGCCCCCCGGCACCCCAACCGGCACACGCACGGAACGGGCTGCACCCTCGCGAGCGCCGTCGCCGCCGGCCTCGCCAAGGGGCTGACCGTCCCGGCGGCCGTCACCGCGGCCAAGGAGTACGTCACGGGCGCCATCGCCGCCGGCTTCACGCTCGGCGGGGGCATCGGCCCGGTGGACCACGGCTGGCAGTGGCGTTGACCCACGGCAGTGGGGGGGGGGGGGGGGGGGGGGGGGGGGGGGGGGGGGGGCCCGGGCGGCCCCGGGGGGGGGGGGGGGGCCCCCCCGGGGGGGGGGGGGCCGGGCCGGGCGGGCGGCCCCCCGCGACGGACTCAGGACAAGACAAAAGGCCGGTTCACCAGAGGTGAACCGGCCTTTTGTGGCAACCGGTAGGGCTGCGCTACGACGGGAGGCGTCAGCGCGAGACCTTGCCGGCCTTGATGCACGAGGTGCAGGCGTTGAGGCGCTTCGGCGTCCCATTGACCACGGCACGGACGCGCTGGATGTTCGGGTTCCAGCGACGCGAGGTGCGGCGGTGCGAGTGGGAGATGTTGTTGCCGAAGCTCGGCCCCTTGGCGCAAACGTCGCAGTTGGCAGCCACAGGTCACTCCAAAACTTCAGATGCAATTACAGTGAAATCCGGCGCACCGGATCAGAGGTCTGAAGTGGTTTGCCGGAAGAATGGCCCGACTCTCGTCGGGCAACCGGAGCAGCATACAACGACTGCTCCCGTCCAAGAAAACTACCACGGCCGCCGCCGCTCCCGCCCCGGGGTCCCGTCGCGCGGGCGGTCCGGCGTTACCCTGCGGTGAACCCTGGCCCGCACAAGGAGGAACGCCCGGTGCCGCACGAGCCGCAGCCGCAGTACGCCGACGAGCTCGACGCCGAAGTGGTGCGCACCTGGAGCTCGCTGGCCCTGACCGCACTGGGCCGGGCCCGCGAGGACATCGACGCGATCAACGTCTATCCGGTGGCCGACGCGGACACCGGCACCAACCTCTACCTCACCGCCGAATCCGGAGCCCGCGCCGTCACGCAGGTGACGCAGGACACGGCGCCCGCCTCCCTGGCCCAGGCCGTACGGGCCTACGCGCACGGCGCCCTCATAGGCGCACGCGGCAACTCCGGGACCATCCTGGCGCAGCTGCTGCGGGGCGTGGCCGACGTCCTGGGCGACGAGCCCGGGGACCGGGACCCCGGCCGGCTGCTGGCCCGTGCGCTGACCCGGGCCGCGGAAGAGGCGTACGAGGCCGTCGCCCACCCGGTGGAGGGCACCATGCTCACCGTCGCGGCCGCGGCGGCACGGGCCGCCGAGGCCGCGGGGGCCGCCGCCGGGACCGCCGCCGACGTGGCCGGGGCCGCCTACGCGGCGGCCCGCACCGCCCTTGCCGAGACCCCCGGGCAGCTGGCCGCGCTCGGCCGCGCCGGGGTCGTCGACGCGGGGGGCTGCGGGCTGGTCGCCGTACTCGGGGCCCTGTGGCAGGCGCTGTCCGGACAGGAGCCGGCCCCCGAGGAGGTCCGCGGCCGGACCGTGCCCGTACCGGAGCCCACCGAGCCCTGCGATCAGGAGGCCGGGCCCGCCTACGAGGTGGTCTACCTGCTGGAGGCCCCCGAGGCGGCGGTGGAGGAGCTGCGCGGCCGGCTCGACGGCCTGGGCGACTCGCTGGTGGTGGTCGGCGGCGAGGGGCTGTGGAACGTCCACGTCCACGTCGACGACCCGGGCGCTGCCGTGGAGGCCGGCGTCGTGGCCGGTCGCCCGTACCGGATACGGATCACGCACTTCGGCGACGAACGGCGCCGGGCGCGCGGCGAACGCGTCCAGCGGGCCGTGGTCGCCGTGGTCCCGGGCGAGGGCCTGGCCGGGCTGTGCGAGGAGGCCGGCGCGACCACCGTGCTCGCCCGCGCCGGGGAGGCACCGGACATCGACGGACTCCTCGACGCCGTGCGGCGCGCGCACGCCCGCGAGGTGGTCCTGCTGCCGGGCGGCGCCGAGCTGCGGGCGGCGGCGTCCGCAGCGGCCGACCAGGCCCGCGCCGAGGGCGTACGGGTCGCGGTGATCCCCACCCGCTCGGCCGTCCAGAGCCTCGCCGCCCTCGCCGTGCACGACGCGGACGGCCCCTTCGACGAGGACGTGGTCGCCATGACCGCGGCCGCCGGCGCCACCCGCTACGGGGAACTGGCCGTCGCCGAACGGCAGTCCTTCACCTCGGCCGGCATCTGCCAGGCCGGCGACGTGCTCGGCCTCATCGACGGTGACGTCGCCGTCATCGGCGAGGGCCTGCCCGAGACCGCCGAGGCCGTCCTGGACCGGATGCTCGGTTCCGGCGGCGAACTCGTCACCCTGGTCCTGGGACCCGAGGTGCCGGACGCCCTCGCCGAGCGCCTGGAGGCGTACGTGCAGCAGGGGCACCTGGCCGTGGACACCGTCACCTACCGGGGCGGCCGCTGGTCGGCGCCGCTGCTCATCGGGGTGGAATAGCGGGCTTGTCAGCGCGATGGTGTGCAATGAACACGTGCCCGCGCTCGACGAAGACCTCAAGAAGACGCTCGGCCCCGCCACCGCCAAGGTGCTGGCCGAGCAGCTCGGCCTGCACACGGCCCTGGACCTGCTCCACCACTACCCGCGGCGGTACGCCGAGCGCGGCGAGCTGACCTCGCTGGCCGATCTCGCCGACCAGATCGACGAGCACGTCACCGTCGTCGCGCAGGTCGCCGACGCCCGGCTGCTCACCTACCAGGGCAGCCGCGGCGGCGGCAAGCGCCTCGAAGTCACCATCACCGACGGAAACGGCCGCCTCCAACTGGTCTTCTTCGGCGCCGGGGTCCACAAGCCGCACAAGGAACTGCTGCCCGGCAGCCGCGCGATGTTCGCCGGCAAGGTCTCCCTGTTCAACCGCAAGCTCCAGCTCGCCCACCCCGCGTACGAGCCGCTCGGCGCGGACGCCTCCGACCAGGACGCGGCGGCCGCCTTCGCGGGCCGGCTCATCCCGATCTACCCGGCCTGCGCCAAGCTGGAGTCCTGGAAGATCGCCAAGTGCGTGGACGCCGTGCTGCCCAGGGCCCAGGACGTCGTGGACCCGCTGCCGGCAGCCCTGCGCGACGGCCGCGGCCTGGTCCCGCTCACCGAGGCCCTGCTGAAGATCCACCGGCCGGCCGCCAAGGCCGACGTGGAGGACGCCCGTCAGCGCCTGAAGTGGGACGAGGCGTTCGTCCTCCAGGTCGCCCTGGCCCGCCGCCGGCACGCCGACGCCCAACTCCCGGCCGTTCCCCGCCGCCCCGGCCCCGGCGGCCTCCTCGACTCCTTCGACGCCAAGCTCCCGTTCACCCTCACCGAGGGCCAGCGGAACGTCTCCAAGGAGATCTTCGACGACCTGGCCACCGAACACCCCATGCACCGCCTCCTCCAGGGCGAGGTCGGATCGGGGAAAACGATGGTCGCGCTGCGGGCCATGCTCGCCGTCGTCGACTCCGGCGGGCAGGCCGCCATGCTCGCGCCCACCGAGGTGCTCGCCCAGCAGCACCACCGCTCCATCACCGAGATGATGGGCGAGCTGGCCGAGGGGGGCATGCTCGGCGGCTCGGACCAGGGCACCAAAGTGGTGCTGCTCACCGGGTCGATGGGGATGCCCGCACGGCGGCAGGCGCTGCTCGACCTCGTCACCGGCGAAGCCGGGATCGTGATCGGCACGCACGCGCTGATCGAGGACAAGGTGCAGTTCCACGACCTCGGGCTGGTCGTCGTCGACGAACAGCACCGCTTCGGCGTGGAACAGCGCGACGCCCTGCGGTCCAAGGGGAAGCAGCCGCCGCACCTGCTCGTCATGACCGCGACCCCGATCCCGCGCACCGTGGCGATGACCGTCTTCGGCGATCTGGAGACCTCCGTCCTCGACCAGCTGCCCGCAGGCCGGTCCCCGATCGCCACGCACGTGGTCCCCGCCAAGGACAAGCCGCACTTCCTCGCCCGGGCCTGGGAACGGGTCCACGAGGAGGTGGAGAACGGCCACCAGGCGTACGTGGTCTGCCCCCGCATCGGAGACGAGGAGGAGCCGAAGAAGAAGGGCTCCGCCGAGGACGACGCAGAGAAGCGGCCGCCGCTCGCCGTCCTCGACATCGCCGAGCAGCTCACGCGCGGCCCGCTCGCCGGGCTGTCGGTGGAGGTGCTGCACGGCCGGATGGATCCGGCCGACAAGGACGACGTGATGCGCCGATTCGCCGCCGGCGACGTCAAGGTGCTCGTCGCCACGACCGTGATCGAGGTCGGCGTGAACGTCCCGAACTCCACCGTCATGGTGATCATGGACGCGGACCGCTTCGGCGTCTCCCAGCTCCACCAGCTGCGCGGCCGAGTCGGCCGGGGCTCCGCACCGGGGCTGTGCCTGCTGGTCAGCGAGATGCACGAGGCGAGCCCCGCCCGCGCCCGGCTGGCCGCCGTCGCCGCCACCCTGGACGGCTTCGAGCTCTCCCGGATCGACCTGGAGGCGCGCCGCGAGGGCGACGTGCTGGGCCAGGCCCAGTCCGGGGTGCGCTCCTCGCTGCGGGTGCTGTCCGTCATCGAGGACGAGGAGGTCATCGCCCAGGCCCGAGAGGAGGCGGGCCGCGTCGTCGCCGCCGATCCGGAGCTGGAGCGGCTGCCGGGCCTGCGCACCGCGCTGGACGCACTCCTGGACACCGAGCGGGAGCAGTACCTGGAGAAGGGCTGACAATGGGGGTGCCCGTTGTCCCCGAAGATCGAAGGACCCCCAGATGACCCGCGTGATCGCCGGCAGCGCCGGCGGGCGACGGCTGACCGTGCCCCCGGGCACCGGCACCAGGCCGACCTCGGACCGGATGCGCGAAGGGCTCTTCTCCACCTGGGAGTCGCTGCACGGCGTCGATGGGGCCCGGGTGCTCGACCTGTACGGCGGCTCCGGCGCCGTGGGCCTGGAGGCCCTCTCGCGCGGTGCGGCCCACACCCTGCTGGTCGAGGCCGACGCCAAGGCCGCCAAGGCGATCCGGGACAACATCAAGGCGCTGGGCCTGCCCGGCGCGGAGTTCCGGGCGGGCAAGGCCGAGCAGGTCATCGCGGGAGCCGCGCCCGGCGACCCGTACGACATCGTCTTCCTGGACCCGCCGTACGCCGTGGACCACGCGGAACTGCGGGAGATCCTCCTCACACTCCGGTCCAATGGCTGGATCACGGACGACGCGCTCGTCACCGTGGAGCGCAGCACGAGGAGCGGCGCCTTTCCGTGGCCCGAGGGCTTCGAGCCGCTGAGGTCCCGGAAGTACGGCGAGGGCACCCTTTGGTACGGTCGCGCCGCCTTCACCAGCGAAGACTCATGAACGAGGGAGTTCAGTTGCGCCGCGCCGTCTGTCCCGGGTCCTTCGACCCCATCACCAACGGACACCTCGACATCATCGGACGCGCCTCCAGGCTCTACGACGTCGTGCACGTCGCGGTGATGATCAACCAGTCGAAGAAGGGCCTGTTCACCGTCGAGGAGCGGATCGAGCTGATCCGCGAGGCGGTGGCGGACTACGGCAACGTCGAGGTCGAGTCCTTCCACGGGCTGCTCGTCGACTTCTGCAAGCAGCGGGACATCCCGGCCATCGTCAAGGGCCTGCGCGCCGTCAGCGACTTCGACTACGAGCTCCAGATGGCCCAGATGAACATGGGGCTCTCGGGCGTCGAGACGCTGTTCGTGCCGACCAACCCCACCTACAGCTTCCTGTCCTCCTCGCTGGTCAAGGAGGTCGCCGCCTGGGGTGGCGATGTCGCCCACCTGCTGCCCGCGCACGTGCACGCGGCGCTGATGGAACGGCTGCGCGACCGCTGATCCATGGGCCCCGCCGCCTGACGTGACGTCAGGCGGTGTCGGACGTCCGCCCGCCGGCCTTACAGTCGTGGCGTCCGTCTCAGGAACCGCCCGAGGCCGAGAGAGTGCGAGCCCCCATGGACGTGCAGAAGAAGCTCGACGAGATCGTCGCGGCCGTCGGCGGCGCCCGGTCCATGCCCATGTCGGCCTCCTGCGTGATCAACCGCGCCGAGCTGCTCGACCGGCTGGAAGAGGTCCGCCAGGCCCTCCCCGGCTCGCTCGCGCAGGCCCAGGAGCTCATCGGCGGCCGGGAGCAGATGGTCGAGGAGGCCCGCCGGGAGGCCGAGCGGATCATCGAGTCCGCCCACAACCAGCGCGGTTCGCTGATCTCCGACACCGAGATCGCGCGGCGCTCCCAGGCCGAGGCGGACCGGATCCTGGAAGAGGCCCGCCGGGAGGCCGAGGAGATCCGCGCCGAAGCCGACGACTACGTCGACAGCAAGCTCGCGAACTTCGAGGTCGTGCTGACCAAGACCATCGGCTCGGTGGACCGCGGCCGGGAGAAGCTGCTGGGCCGAGGCCCCGGCCTCGACGAGCACGGCTACGCCGACGCCGAGGCGCCCGAGCGCAGCCACGACCCCGAGACGCAGCGCCGGCAGGCGGACGCGTACGTGGACACCAAGCTGGCGACGTTCGAGGCGGTGCTGTCCAAGACCCTGGAGGCCGTGGGCCGAGGCCGGCAGAAGCTGCTGGGGCGGGTTCCCACGGACGACCTGGGCGCGCACATGGCCGCCCAGGAGGCCGCCGGCGGCCAGGCGTCCCGCTCGGCGAGCGACGCGGACTTCCTGGCGGGCCTGGCCGAGCCGACCGCGCCGCCGGCCCCGCAGATCCCCGCGCAGGCGGAACCCGTGTACGACATGTACTCCGGCCAGGGCGCGGACCCGACCGCGGCGGCCTACACGGGCTCGTACGCGGGGCAGCAGGACGCGTACGCGTACCCGGACCCCTACACCGGGACCGACGGCGCGGGCGTGGCCTACGAGACGCCCTACGCCGGCGGGCAGCCGGACCCGTACGCCGGCTACCACCAGCAGCAGCCCGACCCGTACTCCGGTGCGAGCACCGACTCCACCGGCGCGGCTTACGCCGCGCAATACGATGCGCAGCCGTCCCAGCCGCCGGCTCCCCGGCAGCCCGCGCTCGACGAGACCAGCTTCTTCGACACGAGCATGATCAACCTGGACCAGCTGCGCCAGTACGAGCAGGGGCGCTAGACCCGGATTGGGCTCAGAGCGAAGCGGCGGGTATCCTGGCTCTTCGGTCGCGCGTATGCGCCGCGATCCATGCTGCCCTCAAGTGGCGGAAATCTTGATCTTCAGCGATCTGTGAAAGCAGGAACGGCCCTGAACACCCGCCTCGACCACCGCAACCCCCTCGTGTTCGACACGCACGAGCTGGGTCGGCGTCCTGGTGCCATGCAGCGGCTGTCCCGTGAGATCGCGGCACCGGCGGACTTCGGTCTCGTCGGCGTCATCGGAGTGCCGGAAGGCGCCCCGGTGAAGCTCAGCCTCCGTCTTGAGTCGGTCATGGAAGGGGTGCTTGTCACAGGCACCGCTCGTGCATCGGCCGTAGGTGAGTGCGTAAGGTGTCTGGAGTCCGTGGAGCGCGAGCTCAAGGCGGACTTCCAGGAGATGTTCTCGTACCCTGACGCCGACGACCGGGGCCGCCTCAAGGCGGAGCCGGCCGACGACGCCGAGGACGACGAGGACACGCTCTACCTTGAGGACGGCTTGTTCGACCTCGAACCCGTGCTGCGGGATGTGGTGGTGCTCGCACTGCCCATGCAGCCGGTGTGCCGGGAGGACTGTCTCGGACTGTGCCCCGATTGCGGGCTCAGCCTGAACGAGGACCCGGACCACCACCATGACGCCGTCGACATCCGTTGGGCGGCTTTGCAGGGACTCGTCGTGACCGATCAGGACGACGAGAAGGACAACATGAGCGGCACTGCCTCTGACGGAGTTCAGGGCGCCGCCGAGAAGCAGGAGAAGTAGCCGTGGCTGTTCCGAAGCGGAAGATGTCGCGCAGCAACACGCGCCACCGCCGGTCGCAGTGGAAGGCTGCGGTCCCCACCCTGGTTTCGTGTGAGCGTTGCCAGGAGCCGAAGCTCCAGCACATTGCGTGCCCGAGCTGCGGCACCTACAACAAGCGCCAGGTCCTCGAGGTCTGAGCGGCTGGTGAGAGGCGCAATGTCTGAGCTGTCCAACGCTGAGAAGCAGGCAGACAGTAACAACGCGGCCTCGTCCCACACGCTTCTGGAAGGGCGGCTCGGGTATCGACTCGAGTCCGCCCTTCTGGTGCGTGCACTGACCCACCGTTCGTACGCGTACGAGAACGGCGGTCTGCCCACCAACGAACGCCTGGAGTTCCTCGGGGACTCCGTGCTGGGCCTGGTGGTCACGGACACGCTGTACACGACCCACCCCGATCTCCCCGAGGGCCAGCTGGCCAAGCTCCGGGCCGCGGTGGTCAACTCGCGCGCACTTGCGGAGGTCGGGCGCGGCCTCGAACTCGGCTCCTTCATCCGGCTCGGCCGGGGCGAAGAGGGCACGGGTGGCCGGGACAAGGCCTCCATCCTCGCCGACACCCTTGAAGCGGTGATCGGCGCGGTCTATCTCGACCAGGGCCTCGACGCGGCCTCGGAGCTGGTGCACCGGCTCTTCGACCCGCTCATCGAGAAGTCCTCGAACCTCGGCGCCGGCCTGGACTGGAAGACCAGCCTCCAGGAACTCACGGCCGCCGAAGGTCTTGGCGTACCGGAATACCTGGTCACGGAGACCGGCCCGGACCACGAGAAGACCTTCACCGCTGCCGCCCGCGTCGGTGGTGTCTCGTACGGCACCGGCACCGGCCGCAGCAAGAAGGAAGCGGAACAGCAGGCGGCGGAGTCCGCGTGGCGCGGGATCCGTGCCGCGGCGGACGAGCGGATCGCGGCCGAGGCCGCTGCCGCGGCCGCTCCGGTCGAGGCCGCGGCTGCGGTCGAGGCCGCGGACGGCGGGGCGCCGAAGCCCGCCGAACCGGCGCCGGGCGCCTGACCCTTCCTTCGCCTTCGGGCTCCTCCGCCCCGTCACCTGCGCAGCAGGCGGCGGGGCGGACCCGTTTCCGGCGCCTGCCGCGCGGGTCGGTACGCTCACCGGAGAGAGCCCGATCCGATCCCCCGGAGGAACACCGTGCCCGAGCTGCCCGAGGTCGAAGTCGTGCGGCGGGGCCTGGAGCGCTGGGTGGCGGGGCGCACCGTCGAGGCCGTCGAGGTCCTGCACCCGAGGGCCGTACGGCGCCACGCGGGCGGCGGGGCCGACTTCGCGGCGCGGCTGCGCGGGGAGACGATCGGCGTGCCGCGGCGACGCGGGAAGTACCTGTGGCTGCCCCTGGAGGGCGGCCACCAGTCGGTGCTCGGACACCTCGGGATGAGCGGGCAACTGCTGGTGCAGCCGCAGGACGCCCCCGACGAGAAGCACCTGCGGATCAGGGTGCGGTTCGAGGACGACCTCGGGACCGAACTGCGCTTCGTCGACCAGCGGACCTTCGGTGGCCTCTCCCTGCACGAGAACACTCCCGACGGGCTGCCCGACGTCATCGCCCACATCGCGCGGGACCCCCTGGACCCGCTGTTCGACGAGGGCGCCTACCACCTCGCGCTGCGCGCCAAGCGGACCACCGTCAAGCGGGCGCTGCTGGACCAGTCGCTGATCAGCGGGGTCGGCAACATCTACGCCGACGAGGCGCTGTGGCGCGCGAAATTGCACTACGAGCGCCCCACCGCGAACCTCACGCGCCCCCGGAGCACGGAACTCCTCGGGCACGTACGGGACGTCATGAACGCCGCCCTCGCGGTCGGCGGCACCAGCTTCGACAGCCTCTACGTCAACGTGAACGGCGAGTCGGGCTACTTCGACCGGTCGCTCGACGCCTACGGGCGCGAGGGCGAACCCTGCCGCCGCTGCGGTACGCCGATGCGGCGCCGGCCGTGGATGAACCGGTCGAGCTACTTCTGTCCGCGCTGTCAGCGGCCGCCGCGCGTCTCGTCGTAGGACCGCCGGGCGGAGAGCACCTCCGGCATGTTCCCCTCCAGGAAGTGGATCAGGGAGAGGAGCCGGTCCGCGACCTCGACGCCGAGCGGCGTGAGCTCGTAGTCCACGCGGGGCGGGTTGGTCGGCTGCGCCTCGCGGTGGACGACTCCGTCGCGCTCCAGTGCGTGCAGCGTCTGGGAGAGCATCTTCTCGCTCACCCCCTCCACGCGTCGGCGGAGCTCGTTGAAGCGGCACGGGCCCTCGCGCAGGGCGCCGAGGGTCAGGCTGCCCCAGCGCCCGGTGACGTGTTCCAGGGTTTCGCGGGAGGGGCAGGCGCGCGCGAAGACGTCGAACGGAAGCTCGGCCGCGGCGCTCTCGGTACAGACGGCAGGTGTCTCCATGAGGAACAGCGTACTCCCCTACAGCGCTAACTACTGGGTTGCGCTTTCTAAAAGTTAGTGCTTTGCTTCTTCTCGTCGCACCGCACCTGGTGGCGCGACGAGAACGCTTCCCGAGGGAGAGATCACCTTGTCCGGTATCACGCACGCACCCGTCGTCTCGATCGCCTACCACTCGGGTTACGGCCACACCGCGGTCGTGGCCGAGGCCGTGCGCAGCGGCGCCGCCGAGGCCGGCGCCACCGTCCACCTGATCAAGGTGGACGAGATCGACGACGCCCAGTGGGAGCTGCTCGACGCGTCCGACGCGATCGTGTTCGGCTCGCCGACCTACATGGGCACCGCCTCCGGCGCCTTCCACGTCTTCGCCGAGGCGACCTCGAAGCGCTGGTTCGGCGACGCCTGGCAGGACAAGGTGGCCGCGGGCTTCACCAACTCCGCCTCCAAGAGCGGCGACAAGCTGCACACCCTGCAGTTCTTCCAGATCCTCGCCGCGCAGCACGGCATGAGCTGGGTCAACCTGGGTCTGAAGCCGGGCTGGAACTCCAGCACCGCCTCCGAGAACGACCTCAACCGCCTCGGCGTCTTCGCCGGTGCCGCCGCGCAGACCAACTCGGACGAGGGCCCGGAGGCCGTGCACAAGGCCGACATCGCCACGGCCGAGCACCTCGGTCGCCGCGTCGCCGAGCACGCCCGCGTCGTGGTGGCGGGTCGCGCGGCCCTCGCCGCGCTCTGATCGGGCGACGGGGCCCGGCCGGGAGGTTCCGGCCGGGGGGTCCTGGCTAGAAGCCGAAGTCCTGGGTCCACCAGGGGCCGCCGTCGGCGAAGTACGCGCCGACACCCAGGGTGCGGAACTCGCAGTTCAGGATGTTCGCCTTGTGGCCGGGGCTGTTCATCCAGGCCTTCATCACGGACTCGGCGTCGCCCTGGCCACGGGCTATGTTCTCGCCGCCGAGGCCTCCGATGCCCGCCTTGGCGGCGCGGTCCCAGGGGCTGAGCCCGTCGGGGTCGGTGTGGTCGAAGAAGGCGCGGGTGGCCATGTCCTTGCTGAAGGCCTCCGCGAGCGTCGCCAGCGGCGGGTTGGCCCGGACCGGGCCGCATCCCGCCATGGCGCGCTCCTGGTTCACCAGCAGCAGTACGGCGGCCTCCTCGGCGGAGCGGTCGTCCGTCGTGGTGGTGGGCGCCGGGGCCGGGGCGGTGGTCGTCAGCGGGGCCTTGGTCGCGGGCACCGGCTCGGAGGCCGGCTCGGCGGCGGGCTTGGTGGAAGGCGCGACGGCCGGCTTGCCGGCAGGTGCGGTACTCGGTGCGGTGCTCGGTGTGGCGCTGGGCGAGGGGGTCGCCGAAGGGCTCGGGCTCGTGGAGGGCGAGACCGACGGCGAGACCGACGGGCTCTGGGCGGGGGACGGGCCGTGGGTCTGCGAGCCGCGGCCGGGCAGCTGGGCGAGGCCGCCCAGTGGCTGGACCGCGCGGTCGGGGCTCGGCGAGGCCTTCGCCGCCGCCTCCGTCCTGCCGGCGTCCCCCGAGGCGCTGACGCCCACGTACGGGAAGGAACCGCCGACCGGCACCATGCCGGTCGTGACGGCGGCCGTGCCCAGGGTCACCGCCACCGCCACACCCAGCAGGCCGGTGCGCAGGGCGGTGCGGCGCGCACCACCGGGGCGCGGTGCGGAGGGGAGAGCGTGGCGTCCCATCGGCGTCGGCCTTCCTTGTAAGATCACGATCGGTGTTTGCTCGCCCGAACGGGTGAGCTCATTGGTGCGCGACTGTACGCCATGGGACAAGGGGGGCGATGTGCTCCAAAATCGTTTGCCCGGTTAGCGTTCACGCATGAATGAAGATGTCCGCCTGATCGCCTGGGTGCGCGGCCGTGTACAGGGAGTGGGCTTCCGCTGGTTCACCAGGGAGAACGCTCTGGGGATCGGAGGGCTCGTCGGCTTCGCGCTCAACCTCGACGACGGGCGAGTGCAGGTGGTGGCCGAGGGTCAACGTGAGAATTGCCACCGGCTCCTCGACTGGATGCGCTCCGCCGACACGCCCGGGCAGGTGGACGGAGTGACAGAGATCTGGGGCACACCGCGCGGTGGCTACGACGGATTCGCGATCCGTTGAACGATCGACTGATCATGTACTGATCACACCTGCGGAGCGACTGCATACGGTCGGAACTGCACGTTCCTTGCCGAGACGTTGCCGGAGCCCGCGATCCGTGGAAGGCTCGGAGACGAGGATGATCTCCAAGCCCCTTGTGCGGGCCGGGCCGCCCGCCGATACGGGGCGTGATCGTGTTGACCGTCAAACTTTTTGGTGAGACGCTGGAAGCCCCGCGCACCTGAGCTGTTTGGCAGGTTGGCAGTAAAAAGCGCAGTGACTGTCAGTCGCAGTCGGACATCCGCGGGTGCGATTCCCTCACGACCCACACCGCTTCGGTCGGTCACTCAGTGTGGAGGACCATCCATCATGGCAAAGGCGCTTCTCGGTTACGTCGGCGGTTCCGACCCGCGACTCCTCGCCGAGATGCGACGGCTTCAGCAGCGCGTCCAGGACCTCGAGTCCGAGCTCGTACGGATTCAGTCCGAAAATGACGCGTTGAACGCGGCCGCCGCCCAGCACGACGGAGATTCGCTGCTGGACCGCATCGACATCGACGTACCCCAGGCGGAGCCTGCGCTCACCTGATCCGCGCTACTCGTCGCTCGAAGTCGCTCGACCGACTTCGAGCCCGGCATGATCTGCAAGGGACGCTCCGGCGTCCCTTCTTTCTTTCGACACCGCGCCGCGAGGCGTCCGGCCGATCCGGACCATTCCTTTAACGTCGGTTGTGCCCTGCACCTTCATGGGTGAAACGGAACGCGAAAGGTAGAGTCCGGCGGCGTGCACCTCAAGTCCCTGACCCTGCGTGGCTTCAAATCGTTTGCTTCCGCCACGACCCTGCGCTTCGAACCCGGCATCACGTGCGTCGTGGGTCCGAACGGCTCGGGCAAGTCCAATGTGGTGGACGCGCTGTCCTGGGTCATGGGCGAACAAGGGGCCAAGTCCCTGCGCGGCGGGAAGATGGAAGACGTCATCTTCGCCGGGACCACCGGCCGGCCGCCCCTCGGGCGTGCCGAGGTGTCGCTGACCATCGACAACTCCGACGGCGCGCTGCCCATCGACTACGCCGAAGTCACCATCACCCGGATCATGTTCCGCGGCGGCAGCAGCGAGTACCAGATCAACGGTGACACCTGCCGCCTGCTCGACATCCAGGAGCTGCTCTCCGACTCCGGCATCGGCCGCGAGATGCACGTCATCGTCGGCCAGGGGCAGCTGGACTCCGTACTGCACGCCGACCCCATGGGACGCCGCGCCTTCATCGAGGAGGCGGCCGGAGTCCTCAAGCACCGCAAGCGCAAGGAGAAGGCGCTGCGGAAACTGGACGCGATGCAGGCCAACCTCGCGCGCGTGCAGGACCTCGGCGACGAGCTGCGGCGGCAGCTCAAGCCCCTGGGGCGGCAGGCCGCCGTGGCCCGGCGGGCGGCCGTGATCCAGGCCGACCTGCGCGACGCCAGGCTGCGGCTGCTCGCCGACGACCTGGTCACGCTGCGGCGGGCGCTCGACGAGGAGCTCGCGGACGAGGCGGCCCTGAAGGAGCGCAAGGAGGCCGCCGAGGCGCAGCTCGCGGACGCGCTGCGCCGGGAGGCCGAACTGGAGGCGGCCGTACGGGAGCTGGCCCCGCGGCTCCAGCGGGCCCAGCAGACCTGGTACGAGCTGTCCCAACTGGCCGAGCGGGTCCGGGGGACCGCGTCCCTGGCCGACGCGCGGGTCAAGAGCGCGACGGCTCCGGCCGAGGAGGAGCGGCGCGGCCGGGACCCGGAGGACATGCGGCGGGAAGCCGCGCGGATCCGCGAGCAGGAGGCGGAACTGACGGCGGCTCTGGAAGCGGCCTCGCGTGCGCTGGAGGACACCGCCGAGCACCGGGGCGAGCTGGAACGCGCCCTGGCCGACGAGGAACGCCGGCTGCGGGACGCGGCCCGGGCCATCGCGGACCGGCGCGAGGGGCTGGCCCGTCTGACGGGGCGGCTCGGAGCCGCGCGCTCCCGGGCGGGGGCGGCGCAGTCCGAGATCGACCGGCTGGTCGCGGCGCGCGACGAGGCGGAGCGCCGGGCGGCCGCCGCGCAGGCGGAGTACGAGGCCCTGGCGGAGGAGGTCGGCGGGCTCGACGAACCCTCGCTGGACGCCGAGCACGAGGGGGCCCGGGCGGAACTGACGGCCGCCGAGGCGGGGCTGTCGGCGGCGCGGGACGCCCTGTCCGAGGCGGAACGTTCGCGGGCCGCGGTCTCGGCGCGGCGGGACGCGCTGGCGCTGGGGCTGCGCCGCAAGGACGGTACGGGCGCGCTGCTCGCGGCGCGCGAGCGGCTGGCGGGGGTGCTGGGACCGGTGGCCGAGCGGCTCTCGGTGGCCCCGGGCCACGAAGTCGCGGTGGCCGCCGCGCTGGGCTCGGCGGCGGATGCGTTGGCGGTGGCCTCGCCGGGGGCGGCGGCCGAGGCCATCCGGCACCTCCGCGAGGCGGACGCGGGCCGCGCCACCCTCCTGATCACCCCACCTGCCCCGGCCCCGGCCCGGTCCGGCCCCTCCGCGGTGGCCGCGCCCGCCCTTCCGGGCCGGCCCGTGCCCGCCGCGCCCGCTCTTCCCGGTCAGTCCGGTTCCTCTCCGGCCGCCGCCGAGGTGTCCCTCCCGGGGCGGGGTTCGGGCCCGGGCCTGCCGCCGGCCGGGGGTGAGGAGGAGGGTTCTTTCCCCCACCCCGCCCCTTCCCGTAACCGGGCTCTGCCCGGACCCGCGCCTCAAACGCCGGCGGGGCTGGATCAGCGGGACCGGGCGCTGCCCGGACCCGCATCCGAATCGCTGTCCGGGGCCGAGGCTCACGCTGCCGGACACCACTCAGCCCCTCCGGCGTTTGAGGAGCGGGGTCCGGGGCGGAGCCCCGGCGGCGGAGCCGTGCCCCTGGCCGCGCCACGTCCCGGCGGCGGAGCCGTGCACTTGGCCGTGCCGGGCCCCGGTGGAGGTGTCGAGGGTGCGGTCGCGGTGGCGGGCGTGGCCGCCGCGGAGTTGATCCGGGGGGATGCCGAAGTGCGGCGGGCCGTCGGGTGGGTCCTGCGGGACCACGTCGTCGTCGGCACGCTCGACGACGCCGAGGCCCTCCTCGCCCGCCGCCCCGACGCGGTGGCCGTGACCGCGGACGGCGACGTACTCGGCGCGCACCTCGCCCACGGCGGCTCCGCGGGCGCGCCCACCCTCATCGAGGTGCAGGCCGCCGTCGACGAGGCCGCCCAGGAGCTGGCCCGGCTGGACACGCGGTGCGGGGAGCTCGCCGAGGCCCGCGAGGCCGCCCAGGCGCGCCGCCGGGACGCGGCCGCCCTCGTGGAGGAGCTCGCCCAGCGGCGGCGGGCAGCCGAACAGGCCCGCGCCGGGGTCGCGCAGCAGCTCGGACGGCTCGCCGGACAGGCGAAGGGCGCCGCGGGCGAAGCCGAACGCGCCACCACCGCCGCCGCGAAGGCGCAGGACGCGCTGGAGCAGGCGCTCGCCGAGGTGGAGGAGTGCGCCGAACGGCTGGCCACGGCAGAGGAGATCCCCGTAGAGGAAGAGCCGGACACCTCCCGGCGGGACCGGCTCGCCGCCGACGGGGCCAACGCCCGGCAGACCGAGATGGAGGCCCGACTCCAGCTCAGGACCCATGAGGAGCGGGTCAAGGGGCTGGCCGGCCGGGCCGATTCGCTCGACCGTGCCGCCAGGGCCGAGGAGGAGGCCCGGGCGCGCGCCGAGCGGCGGCGCGCACGCCTGGCGTACGAGGCACGGGTGGCCCGGGCCGTGGCCGACGGCTCCCGGCAACTCCTCGCCCACGTGGAGGTGTCGCTGCGCCGGGCCGAGGAGGAGCGGACCGCGGCCGAGCACGCCAAGGGCGTGCGGGAGCGGGAGTTGGCCGACGCCCGCAATCACGGCCGCGACCTCAAGGGCGAGCTCGACAAGCTCACCGACTCCGTGCACCGCGGCGAGGTGCTCGGCGCCGAGAAGCGGCTGCGCATCGAGGCGCTGGAGGGCAGGGCGCTGGAGGAGTTCGGCATCGACACCGCCGGGCTCGTCGCCGAGTACGGGCCGGACCAGCCGGTGCCGCCCTCCCCGCCGGCCGACGGCGAGGAGCTGCCGGAGGACCCGGAGCACCCCCGCAACCGGCCCGGCCCCTTCGTACGGGCGCAGCAGGAGAAGCGGCTCAAGGCCGCCGAGCGCGCCTACCAGCAGCTGGGCAAGGTCAACCCGCTGGCCCTGGAGGAGTTCGCCGCGCTGGAGGAGCGACACCAGTTCCTCAGCACTCAGCTGGAGGACCTGCGCAAGACCCGGGCCGACCTCCTTCAAGTGGTGAAGGAGGTCGACGCGCGGGTCGAACAGGTGTTCACCGAGGCGTACCACGACACGGCCCGGGAGTTCGAGGGGGTCTTCTCGCGGCTGTTCCCCGGTGGCGAGGGCCGGCTGATCCTCACGGACCCCGACAACATGCTGGCCACGGGGGTCGACGTGGAGGCCCGTCCGCCGGGCAAGAAGGTCAAGCGGCTGTCGCTGCTCTCGGGCGGCGAGCGCTCGCTGACGGCCGTCGCCCTGTTGGTATCCATCTTCAAGGCGCGGCCCAGCCCGTTCTACGTGATGGACGAGGTGGAGGCCGCCCTGGACGACACCAATCTGCAGCGGCTGATCCGGATCATGGAGGAGCTCCAGGAGAGCTCACAGCTGATCGTGATCACCCATCAGAAGCGGACGATGGAGGTCGCGGACGCGCTCTACGGCGTCTCGATGCAGGGCGACGGGGTCTCCAAGGTCATCAGTCAGCGGCTCCGCTGAGAGCTTGATCTTTCAAGAAATGAACTTCGAGTTGGCGAGATAACGTCCACGCGCGCCAGGCCCCGGGTATTGACTTCAGAAATTGAACACATAAGCTCGCTCCGCTGTCTCCCGCCTTCGGGTGGTGCTCGATCTTGAACTGTGCGCCACTAGGAGAACGGACAAAACCCCCACGGAGCACACCTTGACCAGCACAGCGCAGGAACCGACGCCGGGCGGATCGGCCGCGCCACGGCCCGAGCACCTCGGCCGCGTCATCTTCATCGCCGCCGCCGCGGCCATGGGCGGTTTCCTCTTCGGCTACGACAGCTCCGTCATCAACGGCGCCGTCGTCGCCATCAGGGAACGCTTCGACGTCGGCTCCGAGGCGCTCGCCCAGGTGATCGCCGCCGCGCTGATCGGCTGCGCGCTCGGCGCCGCCACGGCCGGCCGTATCGCCGACCGGATCGGCCGTATCCGCTGCATGCAGATCGCCGCCGTCCTCTTCACCGCGAGCGCCATCGGCTCGGCCCTCCCGTTCGCCCTCTGGGACCTCGCCCTGTGGCGCGTGATCGGCGGCTTCGGCATCGGCATGGCCTCCGTCATCGGGCCCGCCTACATCGCCGAGGTGTCCCCGCCCGCCTACCGGGGCCGGCTCGCCTCCTTCCAGCAGGCCGCCATCGTCATCGGCATCGCCGTCTCCCAGCTCGTCAACTGGGGCATCCTCAACCTCGCCGGCGGCGACCAGCGCGGCGACATCGCCGGCCTGGAGGCCTGGCAGTGGATGCTCGGGGTGATGGTCGTCCCGGCCGTCGTCTACGGCCTGCTGTCCTTCGTCATCCCCGAATCCCCGCGCTACCTCGTCTCCGTCGGCCGCAACACCGAGGCCCGGAAGGTGCTCGCCGAGGTGGAGGGCAAGCGCGTCGACCTCGACGGGCGCATCGCCGAGATCGAGCACGCCATGCGGTCCGAGCAGAAGTCCACCTTCAAGGACCTGCTCGGCGGCCGGTTCGGCTTCCTGCCCATCGTCTGGGTCGGCATCGGCCTGTCCGTCTTCCAGCAGCTCGTCGGCATCAACGTGATCTTCTACTACAGCTCCCTGCTGTGGCAGTCCGTCGGCATCGACCCGAGCCAGTCGTTCCTGTACTCCTTCGAGACCTCCGTCGTGAACATCATCGGCACGGTCATCGCCATGGCGCTCGTGGACCGCATCGGCCGCAAGCCGCTGGCCCTCATCGGCTCGGCCGGCATGGCGATCTCGCTGGGCCTGGCCGCCTGGGCGTTCTCGTTCAAGTCCGGCACCGGCGACGACATCTCCCTGCCGCACGCGCAGGGCATCGTGGCCCTGGTCGCCGCGAACTGCTTCGTCCTCTTCTTCGCCCTGTCCTGGGGCGTGGTGGTCTGGGTGCTCCTCGGCGAGATGTTCCCGGGCCACATCCGCGCCGCGGCCCTCGGCGTCGCGGCCGCCGCCCAGTGGATCGCCAACTGGGTCATCACGGTCTCGTTCCCGACGCTGTCGGACTGGAACCTGTCCGGCGCCTACATGATCTACACCGGCTTCGCCCTGCTCTCGATCCCCTTCATCCTCAAATGGGTGCCGGAGACCAAGGGCAAGGCGCTGGAGGAGATGGGGTAACCATCCCCCGCCAACGCCCCTTCTCCTCGATACTGCCCCGGCTCAGTCCTTGAGCCGGGGCAGTACCTGTTCGCACAGCAGGTGCAGGCTGCGCCAGCCCTCGTCGATCGGCATCCCGCCGCACAGCGGGTGCAGCACCAGGTTCCCGGCCTCGCCGGCCGTCCGGGCGTAGGAGACCGCCTCGTCCGGGGTGAGGATCCGGTACACGCCCTCCGCCCGCAGCTCCGCCACCGAGCGCGCGCCCGACCGTACGGCGCTGCGGATGTCCTTGGACTGCCAGGAGGCGTACATGCCCGCCTCGTGCAGGAAGCGTTCGCCGTGTTCGGCCCAGGCCCGGTCCGGGTCCTCCGCGATGTGCAGCAGCGGGGTCTCGGCCGCGGGCATCATGCAGAAGCCCTCCGTGCCGTACTCGGCGAGCTTCGCGTTGTAGTACGCCTCCAGCTCCGGCAGGTGCGCGCTGGGGAAGAAGGGCAGCCCCAGCCGGGCCGCGCGCCGCGCCGCCGCCTCGGAGCTCCCGCCGACCAACAGCATCGGGTGCGGCTGGGTGAACGGCCTCGGGGTCACCCGGACCGTGCGGCCGCGGAACTCGAAGGGCTCGCCGGTCCACGCCTTCAGCAGGGTCTCCAACAGCTCGTCCTGGAGCTTCCCGCGCCGGCCCCACTCCACGCCGTGCTGCTCGTACTCCTCGGGCCGGTAGCCGATGCCCGCGACCGTGACCAGACGGCCGCCGCTCAGCAGGTCCAGCACGGCGATGTCCTCGGCCACCTTCAGCGGGTCGTACAGCGGCCCGATGATCGCCGAGACGGTGACGGCGATCCGGCGGGTGGCTCCGAACACCGCGCCCGCGAAGGCGAAGGGGGAGGGCAGCCAGTTGTTGCCGGTGCCGTGGTGCTCCTCGGTCTGGATGGTGTCGATCCCGAGGTCGTCGGCGTACCGGGCCATCTCCAACGCCGCCTTGTAGCGGGCGGAGAGGGACTCCGGGGTGCCGTTCGGGTCGACGAGATTGAACCGGGCCACGGTGATGGGCATGGAGAAGTCCCCCTTCGCCGGATGTGGGTGGGCGGGCGAAGGGGGACGTTAGCTGACGTGGCGTCAGTTGGACAGGGATCCGGCGAGCTCCCGCTCCTCGGCGGGCGCCCGCCCGGCCGCGGCGGGGGTGCGCGGCAGCACGGCGTACAGCAGCCCCGACGTCAGGATCCCGACCGCCCAGCCGAGCCCGTTGCGCCCGACCCAGGTGCCCGCGAGGGGCCCGCCGAACCAGTCCACCTCGGTGAACAGCAGCCCCACGACCAGGGCCACGGCCCACGCGGTCATCGCCTGCCAGGCGAAACCGCCCTTGTACCAGTACGCGCTGCTCGGGGTGGTGTCCAGCAGCGCGCGGCCGTCGTACTCCCGGCGGCGCAGCATGTCCACGCCGAAGACGCCGATCCAGGCGGAGAAGGCCACGGCCAGCAGCGTCAGGAAGGAGATGAAGGAGCCGAAGAAGCCGGCCGCGACCACCATCAGGAGGAAACCGAACACCAGGCTGATGACGGCGTTGACGCTCACCGCCCAGGCGCGGGGCACCTTGATGCCGAGGGTCTGCGCGGTGAAGCCGGCCGAGTACATGGACATCGAGTTGATCAGCAGCATGCCGACGAGCGCGACGAGCAGGTACGGGACCGCGATCCAGGTCGGCAGCAGCGCGCCGATGAAAGAGACCGGGTCCTGCGCGGCGGCCAGTTCCGGGGTGCCGACCGCCATCACCGCGCCCATGAGCACCATGGGCAGGACGACGACGCCGGCGCCGCCGACCGTCGCGCCCACCACGCCCTTGGAGGAGGCCGTGCGCGGCAGGTAGCGGGTGAAGTCCGGGCCGGACGGGACCCAGCTGATTCCGCCGGCCGCGATGGTGCCGATGCCCGCGATCATCATCGCCGTGGAGCCCGCGGGCTTGGCGAAGACCGCGGCCCAGTCGGTGGTGGCCACCAGGTAGCCGAGCACGAGCACGCTGAAGGCCCCGAAGAGGTACGTCGACCACTTCGAGCAGACGCGCAGCGCGTTGATCCCGAGACCCGAGACGGCGAACGTGCAGCCGACGAAGAAGAGCAGGGTGACGACGATGAGGGGGGTGTTGCTCTTGATGCCGAAGAGCAGGTCGAGCACCGTCAGGACGGCGTAGGCGCCGCTGACCGCGTTGATGGTTTCCCAGCCCCATCGGGCCACCCAGATCAGGGCGCCCGGGAAGAGGTTGCCGCGCTGGCCGAACACGGCCCGGGAAAGCGCCATGCCGGGGGCGCCGCCGCGCTTCCCGGCGATGGAGATCAGGCCGACGATCCCGTAGGAGAGCACCGGCGCGGCGACCGCGACGACGAGGACCTGCCAGATGTTCAGCCCGTTGGAGATCACCAGCCCGGCGCCCATGGTCAGCAGCAGCACGCTGATGTTGGCGGCGACCCAGGTGGGTACGAGCTCGCGGACCCTGCCGCCGCGCTCGCCGTCCGGGATGGGTTCCAGGCCGCGCGTTTCCACCGCGCTCTCGGGTGCTCCGGTCGGGCCGTCGGCAGGCATACGTGCTCCGTGAAAGATGGGGGGGATTTGCCCATCATCATACGTTTGCCGTAGAACGCGGAAAAAGGGGCTTACGGCCCCGTGGGACTTCCGGAGGCGAGGCCCGCGAGCCCCACCTGCGGAAACGGGGTCGGGGCCGGGGTGTCACGCATACTGAACGCGTTATGGACATCCTCATCCTTGCCGTAGTCATCGCCCTGGTCGCGGTCGGCGCCATCAGCGGGCTCGTGGTCAGCAGCCGCAAGAAGAAGCAGCTGCCGCCCCCGGCGCCGCCGAGCACGCCGACCATCACTGCCCCGCCTGCCGAACCGCAGGTGGGGGAGGACGCCGTAGAGACGGCGGAAGAACCGCGTCGCACCATCGAGGAGGTCGTCCTCCCCGAGGCGGAGGCAGAGGCTCCCGCAGAGGTGCCGGTCGCGGAGCCGGAGATTCCGGTCACGCCCGTGATCGAGGTGCCCGAGCCCACCGCCGGCCGCCTCGTCCGGCTGCGCGCCCGGCTCGCCCGGTCGCAGAACTCCCTCGGGAAGGGCCTGCTCACGCTGCTCTCCCGAGAGCACCTCGACGAGGACACCTGGGAGGAGATCGAGGAGACCCTGCTCGTCGCCGACGTCGGCGTCGTCCCGACCCAGGAGCTCGTCGACAGGCTCCGCGAGCGGGTCAAGGTGCTCGGCACCCGCACCCCGGCGGACCTGCGCGCCCTGCTCAAGGAAGAGCTCCTGACCCTGGTCGGGACCGACTTCGACCGCGTCGTGAAGACGGAGAGCGGCGAGGACACCCCCGGCGTGATCATGGTCGTCGGCGTCAACGGCACCGGCAAGACCACCACCACCGGCAAGCTCGCCCGCGTACTGGTGGCCGACGGCCGCAGCGTGGTGCTCGGCGCGGCCGACACCTTCCGCGCGGCCGCCGCCGACCAGCTCCAGACCTGGGGCGACCGCGTCGGCGCGCGCACCGTACGCGGCCCCGAGGGCGGCGACCCGGCCTCGATCGCCTACGACGCGGTCAAGGAGGGCATCGCCGAGGGCGCCGACGTGGTGCTCATCGACACCGCCGGCCGGCTGCACACCAAGACCGGCCTCATGGACGAGCTCGGAAAGGTCAAGCGCGTCGTGGAGAAGCACGGCCCGCTGGACGAGGTCCTGCTGGTCCTGGACGCCACCACCGGCCAGAACGGCCTGACCCAGGCCCGGGTCTTCGCCGAGGTGGTGGACATCACCGGCATCGTGCTGACCAAGCTCGACGGCACCGCCAAGGGCGGCATCGTCGTGGCCGTCCAGCGAGAGCTGGGCGTCCCGGTCAAGCTCGTCGGCCTCGGCGAGGGCGCGGACGACCTGGCCCCCTTCGAGCCGGAGGCGTTCGTGGACGCCCTGATCGGCGACTGAGCACAACCCGTACGCACACCAGTGCCCCCGCGTCCCACCGGAACGCGGGGGCACTGCCGTAGGCGGCCGACGGGCCCTAGCCGCGGAAGCGGTGGCAGGTGTAGGCGAGGGTGCCCAGCAGGAGGCGGGCCTGGGGCGGGCCGCCGGCGTTGTCCAGCGCGGGGGGCCGCAGCCAGCCGACCTGGCCGAGCCCGGCCCGGTCCGACGGCGGCACCGTCACGAAGGCCCCCTCGCCCAGGGCCTTCAGGTCCAGGTCGGCGTCGTCCCATCCCATCCGGTACAGCAGCTGCGGCAGCTCGGCCGCCGCGCCCGGGGCCACGAAGAACTGGGCCCGGCCGTCCGGGGTCGAGACCACCGGGCCGAGCGGCAGGCCCATCCGCTCCAGCCGCACCAGCGCGCGCCGCCCCGCTTCCCCGGAGACCTCGATCACGTCGAAGGAGCGGCCCACCGGGAGCAGCACCGCCGCGCCCGGGTACTCGCTCCAGGCCTCGGTGACCTCGTCCAGCGTGGCCCCGGCCTTGACCGTGGGGGCGAAGGGCAGGGGATGCGCCCCGGGCGCGGCGCACCGCGCGTCCCCGCAGGAACAGTCGCGGGAGGGTGCCGCGGCGCGCGCGCCGGGAACGACGTCCCAGCCCCACAGTCCGGTGTACTCCGCCACCGCCGTGCACTCCGAGGTCCGGCCGCGGCGCCGGGCGCCCGAACGGAATTCCTTGGTGCCGCGGCTGCCGCCGATCGTGAAGCCCATGCCCATGCCCCCTCCAACGGGTCGGACGCGCCGGTGGTTACGAGGCCGGTGGGACCTGCTGCCGCGGGATGCCGCCCGCCGTCGCCCGGCGCACTCCTCGCCGCGCGCGCCCCGGGCGCACTCCAGTCCAACCGGACCGTTTTCACCTCGTGTCAAGTGAATCGCGCCTGGCCGGTGGCGAGTTCATTCGAAGGGGTGGCGAATGGTGGCGTTTCTGGAATCGACCTCGCCGCAGGGGTGATCGTAGGATTACTTTCGGTACACGAACCCCGAAGGCGGCCCCATCCGTGGGTATGCCGGAGGCAATCTGTGGAGGACCTGTGAAGGTCCGTGGTGACGCCCGGAGTCACGGCCAGGGTTTCGTGTGGAAGATGCTGAGCGGATGGGGGCGTTCCAGTGAGCGGCAACAGCGCAAGCGGAACGACGGACGACGCTGCCGCGCGCAACGAACAGCTGACGTCGTGGTTCGTCCGCAGCGGTTGGTCCAAGGGCGAGCTCGCCCGCCAGGTCAACCGCCGGGCCCGCCAGATGGGCGCCCACCACATCAGCACGGACACCTCCCGGGTGCGCCGCTGGCTCGACGGCGAACAGCCCCGCGAGCCCGTCCCGCGGATCCTCTCCGAGCTCTTCTCCGAGCGCTTCGGCTCCGTCGTCGCCATCGAGCAGCTCGGCCTGCGCACCGCCCACCAGACCCCCTCCGTCTCCGGGGTCGACCTGCCCTGGGCCGGCCCGCAGACCGTCGAACTGCTCGGCGAGTTCTCCCGCAGCGACCTGATGCTGGCCCGTCGCGGCTTCCTCGGGACCTCGCTGGCCCTCTCCGCCGGCCCCGCCCTCATCGAGCCCATGCAGCGCTGGCTCGTACCGGTCCCGGCCGCCGACCCGGGATCGCGGGAAGCGGGGCCGGCGGGCGGCCACCGCCCGCCCCGGCTCTCGGAACCGGAACTCGACCTGCTCGACGCGACCACCGTCATGTTCCGCCAGTGGGACGCCCAGTGCGGGGGCGGACTGCGCCGCAAGGCCGTCGTCGGCCAGCTCCACGAGGTCACCGACCTGCTCCAGGAGAACCACCCGGCGCCCGTCATGAAGCGGCTCTTCAAGGTCGCCGCGGAACTCGCCGAACTGGCCGGCTGGATGAGCTACGACATCGGCCTGCACCCCACGGCCCAGAAGTACTTCGTCCTCGCGCTGCACGCGGCGAAGGAGGCCGGGGACAAGCCGCTGGGCTCGTACATCCTCTCCGGCATGAGCCGCCAGATGATCCACCTGGGCCGCCCCGAGGACGCCCTGGAGCTCATCCACCTCGCCCAGTACGGCAGCCGCGACTGCGCCGGCCCGCGCACCCAGGCCATGCTGTATGCGATGGAGGCCCGCGCCTACGCCAACATGGGCCAGCCCAGCCGCTGCAAGCGGGCCGTGCGGATGGCCGAGGACACCTTCGGCGACGTCGGCTTCGGGGGCGGCGAGCCCGAACCCGACTGGATCCGCTTCTTCTCCGAGGCGGAGCTGAACGGCGAGAACTCCCACTCGTACCGTGATCTGGCCTACGTCGCCGGGCGCAGCCCCATGTACGCGTCCCTCGCCGAACCCGTCATGGAGCGGGCCGTCGAACTCTTCGAGAAGGACGAGGAGCACCAGCGCTCCTACGCCCTCAACCTCATCGGCATGGCCACCGTGCACCTGCTCCAGCGCGAGCCCGAGCAGGCCGCGGTCCTCGTCGACCGGGCCCTCGACGTGGCGGGAAAGGTACGGTCCGAACGGGTGAACACCCGGCTGCGCAAGACCGTCGACACCGCCGCGCGTGAATACGGGGACGTCGCCGAGATCGTCCGGCTCACCGACCACCTCGCCTCGCGCCTCCCCGAAGCCGCGGAGGCCGTCTGACGGCCCGAGCGGCCGCCCCCAAGGCACCGACCGCGGCAGTCACCCCGTGAAGCCCGATCAGGCTCCCCCAGCCAGGACGTCCGGGTACTGCCGCGGTCGGCTGTGTTTTGCGCCTGAACCGGCGCCGCTCTCGTGGAGGCGGTACCTCGCCGTCGTGGTCCCTCAATCGAAGGTCGCGGTGTTCATCGCTGCGTAACAGCACGGACGTCTTCGTCACGGGCGCGAAACATCGGGCGGCGCCGCCGGAAACCGGCCTGCGCGAATCTCATGGCCAATAACCGGCCAGTTCCCAACGCCGCCGCTCAGGTTTTCACGATCGCCCGCACGCGAACGTACCGACGACGAGGAGACGCCGATGGCATCAGCCATCACGACCCTCGCGGCAGACGCCCCCACGCTGTCTGCCGCGAACACCGGGTTCATGCTCATCTGCTCCGCCCTGGTCATGCTGATGACCCCGGGACTCGCCTTCTTCTACGGAGGCATGGTCCGCGTCAAGAGCAGCCTCAACATGCTGATGATGAGCTTCATCAGCCTCGGGATCGTCACGATCCTCTGGGTCCTCTACGGCTTCAGCCTCGCCTTCGGCACCGACTCCGGCTCCCTCATCGGCTGGAACTCCGACTACGTCGGCCTCAGCGGCATCGGGATCACCGAGCTGTGGGACGGCTACACCATCCCGGTCTACGTCTTCGCCGTCTTCCAGCTGATGTTCGCCGTGATCACCCCCGCCCTGATCAGCGGCGCCCTCGCCGACCGGGTGAAGTTCAGCGCCTGGGTCCTGTTCACGGCCCTGTGGGTCACCGTCGTGTACTTCCCCGTCGCCCACTGGGTGTGGGGCGCCGGCGGCTGGCTCTTCGAGCTCGGCGTCATCGACTTCGCGGGCGGCACCGCCGTCCACATCAACGCCGGTGCCGCCGCCCTCGGCGTGATCCTCGTCATCGGCAAGCGCGTCGGCTTCAAGAAGGACCCGATGCGCCCCCACAGCCTCCCGCTCGTGATGCTCGGCGCCGGTCTGCTCTGGTTCGGCTGGTTCGGCTTCAACGCCGGCTCCTGGCTCGGCAACGACGACGGCGTGGGCGCGGTCATGTTCGTCAACACCCAGGTCGCCACCGCCGCCGCCATGCTCGCCTGGCTCGGCTACGAGAAGCTGCGCCACGGCTCCTTCACCACCCTCGGCGCCGCCTCCGGCGCGGTCGCCGGCCTCGTCGCCATCACCCCCTCGGGCGGCTCCTGCTCCCCGCTCGGCGCGATCGCCATCGGC
The DNA here is from genome assembly GCF_042892775.1 of Streptomyces sp. NPDC001717. Classification (NCBI taxonomy): domain Bacteria; kingdom Bacillati; phylum Actinomycetota; class Actinomycetes; order Kitasatosporales; family Streptomycetaceae; genus Streptomyces; species Streptomyces sp. NPDC001717. Next base: position 85,064 of record NZ_JBIAUK010000014.1, read on the forward strand.
GCCATCGCCGGTCTGCTCTGCGCCATGGCCGTCGGCCTGAAGTACAAGTTCGGCTACGACGACTCCCTCGACGTGGTCGGCGTCCACCTCGTCGGCGGTGTCGTCGGCTCGCTCCTCGTCGGCTTCTTCGCCACCGGCGGGGTCCAGTCCGACGCGGCCGGCCTCTTCTACGGCGGCGGCCTCGAACAGCTCGGGAAGCAGGCCATCGGAGTCTTCTCCGTCCTCGCCTACTCTCTGGTGGCGTCCGCGCTGCTCGCCTTCCTCCTCGACAAGACCATCGGAATGCGGGTCACCGAGGACGACGAGGTCGTCGGCATCGACCAGATCGAACACGCCGAGACCGCCTACGACTTCAGCGGCGCGGGCGGCGGTGCGGCCTCGCGCAACACCCCCGCCGCCCCCACCCACTCCGCCGCGAGCAAGAAGGTTGACGCATGAAGCTGATCACCGCGATCGTCAAGCCGCACAAGCTGGACGAGATCAAGGAAGCCCTCCAGACCTTCGGGGTCCAGGGCCTCACCGTCACCGAGGCCAGCGGCTACGGCCGCCAGCGCGGCCACACCGAGGTCTACCGCGGCGCCGAGTACCAGGTCGACCTCGTGCCCAAGATCCGCATCGAGGTGCTGGTCGACGACTCCGACGCCGAGGAGCTGATCCGGGTCATCGTGAGCGCGGCCGCCACCGGCAAGATCGGCGACGGCAAGGTGTGGAGCGTCCCCGTGGACTCGGTCGTACGGGTCCGCACCGGCGAGCGCGGCGCGGACGCGCTGTAGGCGAAGGAGCTCCCGGGTGACGAGCGTCGAAGAACCCACGGACCACACGGCCGACTCGGGAGCCGGCGGATATGCCGCGGCCCGGCTGCGACTCCTCCAGGAGGAGTCGCGGTCCGGGCCTTCGCGGCGTTCCACGCTGGCCGGGCTGACCGACGAATGGCTGACCGCCCTGTTCACGACCGCCGCACGGGAGACGGGCGTCCGCGGCGCCGCCCTCGTGGCCGTCGGCGGCTACGGCAGGGCCGAACTCTCCCCGCGCAGCGACCTCGACCTGGTGCTGCTGCACGACGGCAAGACCGAACCGCGGGCACTGGGAGCCCTCGCCGACCGGCTCTGGTACCCCGTGTGGGACCTCGGCCTCGCCCTCGACCACTCCGTACGGACCCCCGCCGAGGCCCGCAAGACCGCAGCCGAGGACCTCAAGGTGCACCTCGGACTGCTCGACGCCCGCTCCGTCGCGGGCGACGCCGGGCTCCTCGCCGGACTGCGCACCTCCGTCCTGGCCGACTGGCGCAACCAGGCCGCCAAGCGGCTCCCGCAACTCCACTCCCTGTGCCGAGAGCGCGCCGAACGCTCGGGCGAGCTGCGCTTCCTCCTCGAACCCGACCTCAAGGAGGCCCGCGGCGGCCTGCGCGACATCACCGCGCTGCGGGCCGTCGCCGCCTCCTGGCTGGCCGACGCCCCGCGCGAAGGGCTCGCCCAGGCCCGCCGCAGGCTCCTCGACGCCCGCGACGCCCTCCACCTCGTCACGGGCCGCGCCACCGACCGGCTCTCCCTCCAGGAACAGGACCAGGTGGCAGCCCAACTCGGGCTGCTCGACGCCGACGCGCTGCTGCGCGAGGTGTACGAGGCCGCGCGCGTGGTCTCGTACGCGGGGGACGTGACCTGGCGCGAGGTCGGCCGGGTGCTGCGGGCGCGCTCCGCCCGCCCCAGGCTCCGCGGGCTGCTCGGCGGCAAGGGCGCCCCGGCCGCCGCGCGGGCACCGCTGGCCGACGGGGTCGTGGAGTCCGACGGCGAGGCCGTACTGGCACTCGCCGCGCGCCCCGACCGCGATCCGGTGCTGCCGCTCCGCTTCGCCGCGGCCGCCGCGCAGGCGGGCCTCCCCGTCTCGCCGCACGCCGTCCGGAGGCTCGCCGCGCAGGCGAAACCGCTCCCGGTGCCGTGGCCCGCCGAGGCCCGCGAGCAGCTGGTGACGCTGCTGGGCGCGGGGGAGCCGACCGTGGCCGTCTGGGAGGCACTGGAAGCGGAAGGCCTGATCGGGAGGCTGCTGCCCGACTGGGAGCGGGTGCGCTGCCGCCCCCAGCGCAACCCCGTCCACACCTGGACGGTGGACCGCCACCTCATCGAGACGGCGGTGCGCGCCTCGGCCCTCACCCGCCGGGTCGGCCGCCCCGACCTGCTCCTCATGGCCGCCCTCCTGCACGACATCGGCAAGGGCTGGCCCGGGGACCACTCGGTGGCCGGCGAGACGATCGCCCGCGACGTCGCCGCCCGGGTCGGCTTCGACGAGCGGGACACCGCCGTCCTGGGCACGCTCGTACGCCACCACCTGCTGCTGATCGACACCGCGACCCGGCGGGACCTGGACGATCCCGCGACCGTCCGCACGGTCGCCGAGGCCGTCGGATCGGTGGGCACGCTGGAGATACTGCACGCCCTCACGGAGGCCGACGCCCTCGCCACCGGCCCGGCCGCGTGGAGCGCCTGGCGCGGCTCCCTCGTGGCCGACCTCGTCGCCCGGGTCGCCGCCGTCCTGCGCGGCACCGCCCCGACGGCGGGGGAGCCGGAGATCCCGACCGCGGAACAGGAACGCCTCGCGGTGGAGGCCCTGCGCACGGGGGAGCCGGTGCTGGCGCTCCAGGCCCGGCACGAGGAGGACGTGGTCGGCGTGGAACTGGTCGTGGCCGTCCCCGACCAGCCGGGGGTCCTGCCCGCCGTCGCCGGGGTGCTGGCCCTGCACCGGCTCACGGTCCGGGCGGCCGACCTGCGCTCCACGGAGCTTCCGGACCGATTGGGCGAGGTCCTGGTGCTGCGGTGGCGGGTGTCGGCCGAGTACGGCGCGCTGCCGCAGGCGGCCCGGCTGCGGACCGACCTGGTCCGCGCGCTGGACGGCTCGCTGGACGTACCGGCGAAGCTGGCCGACCGCGAGGCGGCGTACCCGCGGCGGCGCGGGGTGGTGCCCCCGCCGCCCCGGGTCACCGTCGTCGCGGACGTCTCCTCGCTGGCCACCGTCCTGGAGGTGCGCGCACCGGACGCGGTGGGGCTGCTGCACCGGATCGGGCGCGCCCTGGAGTCCCGGGGGGTCCGGGTCCGCAGCGCGCACGTCTCGACGCTGGGCGCGAACGCGGTGGACACCCTGTACGTCACCACGCCCGAGGGCAAACCGCTGGACACGGAGGAGGCGGCGGCCCTGGCCGGGCTGGTGGAGGCGGCCCTGACGTAACGGGTGCGGGTGGGGCTCACGGGGCGCCGCTGCGCGGAGCGGTCCCCTACCCGCCCTTCCACCGTTCCCCGGGGCTCCGCCCCGGACCCCGTACGTGCGCTCCGCGCCCGTCGCCTCAAACTCCCCCAGCCACCGTTGGGAGGTGCCTCCTTGCGAGGCTGGAAAATCCAGCCACGCCGGCGTTTGAGGCGCGGGGTCTGGGCGGAGCCCCAGTTCGGGAAGGGGCGGGGTGGGGGAAGGCCCCGCGCAGCGGCGGCGGCCCGGCGGGACCCAGGTGCACACCGCCGGGTCCACCACGCGGCCCGGCCCGATACCCTGGGGGGCAACCACACCGCCCCCGACCCGAGGAATCGCGACCACCGTGTTCGATACGCTCTCCGACCGCTTGGCGAATACCTTCAAGGGCCTGCGCGGCAAAGGCCGGCTGTCCGAGGCTGACATCGACTCCGCGGCCCGGGAAATCCGTATCGCCCTCCTCGAGGCCGACGTCGCCCTCCCGGTCGTCCGTTCCTTCATCGCGAACGTCAAGGAACGGGCCCGCGGCGAAGAGGTCAGCAAGGCGCTGAACCCCGGTCAGCAGGTCCTGAAGATCGTGAACGACGAGCTCGTCACGATCCTCGGCGGCGAGACCCGGCGGCTCCGCTTCGCCAAGACCGCGCCCACCGTGATCATGCTGGCCGGTCTCCAGGGTGCCGGTAAGACCACCCTCGCCGGAAAGCTCGGCCTCTGGCTGAAGGGGCAGGGGCACACCCCGCTCCTCGTCGCCTGCGACCTCCAGCGCCCCAACGCCGTCAACCAGCTCTCGGTCGTCGCCGACCGCGCCGGCGTGGCGTTCTACGGTCCCCAGCCCGGCAACGGCGTCGGTGACCCGGTCCAGGTGGCCAAGGACTCCGTCGAGTACGCGCGCACCAAGCAGCACGACATCGTCATCGTCGACACCGCCGGCCGCCTCGGCATCGACCAGGAGCTGATGCAGCAGGCCGCGGACATCCGCGACGCCGTCAGCCCCGACGAGATCCTCTTCGTCGTCGACGCCATGATCGGTCAGGACGCGGTCAACACCGCCGAGGCCTTCCGCGACGGCGTCGGCTTCGACGGCGTGGTGCTCTCCAAGCTCGACGGCGACGCCCGAGGCGGTGCCGCGCTCTCCATCGCGCACGTCACCGGCAAGCAGATCATGTTCGCCTCGAACGGCGAGAAGCTCGACGAGTTCGACGCCTTCCACCCGGACCGCATGGCGGGCCGGATCCTCGACATGGGTGACATGCTCACCCTCATCGAGCAGGCCGAGAAGACCTTCTCGCAGGCCGAGGCCGAGAAGATGGCGGCCAAGCTCGCCAAGGGCCCCAAGGAGTTCACGCTCGACGACTTCCTGGCCCAGATGGAGCAGGTCCGCAAGATGGGCTCCATCTCCAAGCTGCTCGGCATGCTGCCCGGTATGGGGCAGATCAAGGACCAGATCAACAACATCGACGAGCGCGACGTGGACCGCACCGCCGCGATCATCAAGTCGATGACCCCGGCCGAGCGCCAGGACCCGACGATCATCAACGGCTCGCGCCGCGCCCGTATCGCCAAGGGTTCCGGCACCGAGGTCAGCGCCGTCAAGTCGCTGGTCGAGCGGTTCTTCGACGCCCGCAAGATGATGTCCCGCATGGCCCAGGGCGGCGGCCTGCCGGGCATGCCCGGCATCCCCGGGATGGGCGGCGGCCCCGGCCGGCAGAAGAAGCAGGTCAAGCAGGCCAAGGGCAAGCGCAAGAGCGGCAACCCGATGAAGCGCCGGGAAGAGGAGGCCGCGGCGGCGGCCCGCCGCGAGCAGGGCGCGCAGGCGATCGAGCCCGCGGCCGGGTCCAACCCGTTCGGCCTTCCCACCGGCGGTCAGGGCAGCCAGGACTTCGACCTCCCGGACGAGTTCAAGAAGTTCATGAAGTAGTGCTTCGCCAGGAGGGCCCCGGCCGTGTTCGCACGGCCGGGGCCCTCCGCGTTCCCGCCGGGGCGACGGTCCGGTTTATCCCTTATCGTCGGCCGGGGGGACGGCAGAAGGAGGGTTCCGTGCCCAGCCCATCCCCCGTACCGCCCCGAGACCGGGCCGATACGCCCTGGCGCTCGGAGGGCGCACCGCCCACGCCTCCCCCCAAGAAGAAGCTGCCGGGCGGCTGGCGCATGCTCGTCCTCGTCGCCCTGATCGTGTACCTGATCGCCAACCTGGTGCTGTCCTTCTTCAACGAGGGCGACGAGCCGACCATCTCGTACACCGAGTTCAGCAAGCAGGTCGCGAGCGGCAACGTCTCGAAGATCTACTCCAAGGGCGACGCCATCCAGGGCCAGCTGAAGGCCGAGCAGCCCCTGCCCGACGGGGACAAGGGCGACTACACCAAGTTCGTCACCCAGCGCCCGGCCTTCGCCGACGACGACCTGTGGGCCAACCTCACCAAGCAGAACGTGAACGTGACGGCCCGCCCGGTCGTCGAACAGCGCAGCTTCCTCTCCAACCTGCTGCTCTCCCTCGCCCCGATGCTGCTGCTGGTCCTCCTGTGGGTATTCGTCGCCCGGCGCATGGGCGCGGGCATGGGAGGCGTGGGCGGGCTGGGACGCAAGGCCCCGCCCAAGCCGGTGGAGCTGGAGGAGGGCGCCCCGCGCACCACCTTCGAGGACGTGGCCGGCATCGACGAGGTCCAAGGGGAGCTCGACGACGTCGTCGACTTCCTCAAGAACCCGCAGGCCTACCGCAGGATGGGCGCCCGGATGCCCGGCGGGGTCCTGCTGGCGGGCCCGCCCGGCACCGGCAAGACCCTGCTCGCGCGGGCCGTCGCGGGCGAGGCCGGGGTGCCGTTCTTCTCGGCCTCCGCCTCCGAGTTCATCGAGATGATCGTCGGCGTGGGTGCCTCCCGGGTGCGGGAGCTGTTCACCGAGGCGCGCAAGGTGGCCCCCGCGATCATCTTCATCGACGAGATCGACACCATCGGGCGGATCCGCGGCGGCGGCGCGGCCATGGGCGGCCACGACGAACGCGAGCAGACCCTGAACCAGATCCTCACCGAGATGGACGGCTTCTCGGGCTCGGAGGGCGTCGTCGTGCTCGCCGCCACCAACCGCGCCGACGTGCTGGACCCGGCCCTGACCCGCCCCGGCCGCTTCGACCGCACCGTGGTCGTCTCCCCGCCGGACCGGGCCGGGCGCGAGGCCATCCTGCGGATCCACACCCGCGACATCCCCCTCGCCGACGGGGTCGACCTGGCCCAGGTCGCCACGACCACCCCCGGCATGACCGGCGCGGAGCTGGCCAACCTGGCCAACGAGGCGGCGCTGCTCGCCGTCAAGCGCCAGCAGCGGCAGGTCACGCAGTCCGACCTGTCCGACGCGCTGGAGAAGGTCCAGCTGGGCGCGGAGCGGCCGCTGGTCATGCCGGAGGAGGAGCGGCGCCGGACGGCGTACCACGAGAGCGGACACGCCCTCCTCGGGATGCTCCAGCCGGGCGCCGACCCCGTTCGCAAGATCACCATCGTTCCCCGCGGCAGGGCGCTCGGCGTCACCCTCTCGGTCCCCGACGCCGACCGGTACGCGTACACGGAGGAGTACCTGCGCGGCCGCATCATCGGGGCGCTGGGCGGCATGGCCGCCGAGCAGACCGTCTACGACGTCATCACCACGGGCGCCGAGAACGACCTGGAGCAGGTCACCAACATCGTGCGCGGCATGGTCGGCCGCTGGGGCATGAGCGAGCGGATCGGCCGGCTCACCGCGATCCCGTCCGACGGGCAGAGCCCGTACGGCCTGACCGCCGCCCCCGCCACCCTCGACGCCGTGGACCAGGAGATGCGCCGGATCGTCGACGAGTGCTACGTGGAGGCCTGCCGCCTGCTGCGCGAGCACCGCCCGAAGCTCGACGCGCTCGCGGAGGCCCTCCTCGCCAACGAGACCCTCGACGAGGCGGCCGCCTACGCCGCCGCGGGCATCCCGCGGCTGACGAAGGCGCACTCCACCGACTGACGGGCGGCCGTTACGCCACCCGGGCGATCACGTACCGGAAGATGTTCGGCAGCCACACGGCGCCGTCGGACCGCTCGAACGGGTGAAGCGCCTCGGCGAGCTCCTTCTCCGCCAGCGCGGGATCCGCGGCCGCGTCGTAGAGCCCGGTCGACACCAGCCCCCGCACCGCGCTGTCCACGTCCGCGTACCCGAACGGGCAGAACACCCGCCCCGACCCGTCGGGCCGCAGCCCGGCCCCCTCCGCCAACGCGTCCAGATCCCGCGGCACCGGCCCGCGGCCGAGGACCGAGGGCACCGTGCAGCGCTCCGCGGGACCCCAACCGGCCAGCACCACGGCCCCGCCGCGCCGCACCAGGGGCAGCGCCGAGGCCAGGGCCGCCCGGGTGGGCGAGAAGGCCAGCAGGGCGTCGTAGGGGCGGTCCGCCGCGGGCTGCGACGGCGGGGCCGCCAGCACCTCCAGCAGCCGCTCGCGCGCCAGCGCGCGCCGAGCCGGATCCGCCTCGACGCCCGTGGCCGAGGCACCCCGCCCGGCCGCCAGCAGCAGGGGCAGACCGGCCCCGCAGTCGAGGCCCAGCAGCCGGTCGCCCGGCCCGACCTCCAGCCGGTCGTAGACCGCTTCGTACAGCGGTACCAGCATCCGTTCCTGGATCTCCGCCCAGTCCCGGGCGACGAGCGTCGCCGTCGGCGTCGGTGTCATCGAAAGAGCGCTCCTGATTCCGTCTCGCCCCCTTGCCCCCGTTGCCAGAGAACTCCCCATTCGCCCCCGCGTCCAGAGGAGCGGGTCACCCGATTCACGCTCGACGCGCGCGGCGCCGTACCATTCGCGCCATGGCAAAGGCACCCGTTCTCACCCCGCAGGCGGAGGATTTCCCCCGCTGGTACCAGGATCTGATCAACAAGGCCGAGCTGGCCGACAACGGCCCGGTGCGCGGCACGATGGTCATCCGACCGTACGGCTACGGGCTGTGGGAGCGGATGCAGCAGGAGATGGACGCGCGCATCAAGGAAGCGGGCGCCCAGAACGCCTACTTCCCGCTGTTCATCCCGCAGTCGTACCTGACGAAGGAAGCCGAGCACGTCGAGGGCTTCGCCCCCGAGCTGGCCGTCGTCACGCACGGCGGCGGCAAGGAGCTCGAGGAGCCGGTCGTCGTCCGGCCCACCTCCGAGACGATCATCAACGACTACTTCTCCAAGTGGGTCCAGAGCTACCGCGACCTGCCCCTGCTGATCAACCAGTGGGCGAACGTGGTCCGCTGGGAGATGCGTCCGCGCGTGTTCCTCCGTACGAGCGAGTTCCTCTGGCAGGAGGGCCACACCGCCCACGCCACCTACGAGGACGCCCGCGACTACGCCGCCCGGATCCACACGGACGTCTACGGCGACTTCATGAAGAACGTCCTCGGCATCGACGTGGTCCTCGGCCGCAAGACCGCCAAGGAGCGCTTCGCCGGCGCCATCAACACCCTCACCCTCGAGGGCATGATGGGCGACGGCAAGGCCCTGCAGATGGGCACGAGCCACGAGCTCGGCACCAACTTCGCCAAGGCCTTCAACACGCAGTACCTGTCGAAGGAAGGTCAGCAGGAGCTGGTCTGGCAGACCTCGTGGGGCGTCTCGACCCGCATGGTCGGCGGCCTGATCATGTCCCACGGCGACGACAACGGCCTGCGGGTCCCGCCGCGCCTTGCCCACGTCCAGGTCGTCGTCATGGCGATCAAGGGCGACGAGGCCGTGGCGAAGGTCCGCGAGCTGGGCGACCAGCTCAAGGCCGCGGGCTTGCGCGTGCACGTCGACGACCGCGTCGACACCCCGTTCGGCCGCCGCGCCGTCGACTGGGAGCTCAAGGGCGTACCGGTCCGCATCGAGATCGGCCCGCGCGACATGGAGAACGGCACCGCGATGCTGGCCCGCCGCATCCCGGGCGGCAAGGAGCCGGTCCAGATCACGGAGCTGCTCGACCTGCTGCCCAAGGTGCTGGACGAGGACCAGGCGCAGCTGCTGCGCGAGTCCCGCGAGCGCCGCGAGTCCCGTACGTCCGACGTCGCGACCATCGAGGAGGCCGCCGAGGCCGCCATCGCGGGCGGCTGGGCGCGGATCCCGTGGGCCGACCTCGGTCCGGAGGGCGAGGCGAAGCTGGCCGAGCAGGCCGTCTCCGTGCGCTGCCTGATCGCCGAGGACGGGTCGGTCCCGCAGGCCGACGACGCCCCCGGTACCCTCGCGATCGTCGCGCGCTCGTACTGACGGCTCCTCAGCCCCGGCGCGCGGCGAGTGCCGCACGCCGGGGCTGACGTCTGCCGGTCGACGTTACGTACCGACTCCTCCTGACATCGGCGCACCCGTCCTCGTCAGGACGCATCAGACTGAACTGACTGGTACGTGCAAAAAATTTGGAATGGCCCGGAATCGGAACACCCGGGCACCCCGGCTCGTTGTCACGACGTGAGCACGACACCACCTGTTCTCGCCGCAGAGCTGGCGCAGGCGTGGGCCGACATTCAGCGGTACCACCCCGAGCTGCCTGACCTTGCCGCGCCCGAGTCCCTGATCGGAGAGTCCTCGTCCGCCTGCGGCGCCGAACTCTCCTTCGAGCGACTGCTGCACGAGGCAGTCCACGGCATCGCTGCCGCCCGCGGGGTCCGTGACACCTCCCGCGCCGGCCGCTACCACAACCGCAGATTCCTCGCGATCGCCGAGGAAATGGGGCTGGACCACTCCGACGAGCCGCATGCCAGCAGCGGCTTCTCGCTGGTCACGCTCAACGCCGAGGCGAAGAAGCGCTACCGCCCGACGATGGAGCGACTGCAGCGCGCCCTCAAGGCACATACGGCCGCCACCGCCGCCGACACCAAGCGCAGCTTCCGCGGTCCGGCGGCCCGCCACGGCTCCTCCGGCGGCGGCGTCCGGGTCAAGGCGGTCTGCGACTGCGGGCGCAACGTCCGGGTGGTCCCCTCGGTGCTGGCGCAGGCCCCGATCGTCTGCGGCGGCTGCATGAAGCCCTTCCGCATCCCCGAGGTGGCCCTCTCGGCCGCCTCCTGAGCCGCTGCGGGGCGGACCGTGGGCCGGGCGGGCAGTGCTCCCTCCGGACGGGCACCGCCCCACCGGGGCTGCCACCGACACCGCCCGGCCACCGCCCCCACCCGCATGCCGGGCTGCCGCCGCGTACGACGGGCGGCGTCCCGCGCGGCGGGGTGGCGCACCGCGCCGGGGGCGGGTGCGCGGCGGGCCCGGCCCGCACGCGGGCGGGAGCGGGCCTGCCCGCGGGAAGTGGATCTCCCCTCGCCGCCGAGCGCGCCGCAGGCGTATGGCACAATGGCTAGCTGTACTCGACAGTCGCATAGGACCCCTCTCTCCTCCGGCTGACGCGTCCATCGGGCACCCGAGTACCGCAACCCCACGTGGCATCTCATGTGCCCAACCACGTCAAGTTCAGGAGACACCACTCCAGTGGCAGTCAAGATCAAGCTCAAGCGCCTCGGCAAGATTCGCCAGCCGCACTACCGCATCGTCGTCGCGGACGCCCGTACCCGTCGGGACGGTCGCGCGATCGAAGAGATCGGTATCTACCACCCGACCTACAACCCGTCGCGCATCGAGGTCAACGCCGAGCGTGCGCAGTACTGGCTGTCCGTCGGCGCCCAGCCCACCGAGGCCGTGCTCGCCATCCTGAAGCTGACCGGTGACTGGCAGGCCCACAAGGGCCTCTCCGCCCCCGCGCCGCTGCTCCAGCCGGCGACGAAGGAAGACAAGCGTCGTTCCTTCGACGAGTTCGCCAAGGCCCTCGAGGGTGGCGACGCCAAGGGCGAGGCCATCACGCAGAAGGCCAAGAAGGCCGACAAGAAGGCGGACGAGGCTGAGGCCGCCGCCGAGTCGACCGAGGCCTGATCATGCTCGAGGAGGCTCTTGAGCACCTCGTTAAGGGCATTGTGGACAACCCCGATGAAGTGCAGGTCGCCTCGCGCAACCTGCGCCGCGGGCAGGTGCTCGAGGTCCGGGTCCACCCCGACGACCTCGGGAAGGTGATCGGTCGCAACGGCCGCACCGCACGTGCACTGCGTACCGTCGTGGGCGCCATCGGCGGCCGGGGCATCCGCGTCGACCTCGTCGACGTGGACCAGGTCCGCTGAGCAGTTGAATCACCGGCACGGGCCGGGGAGGGCATACGTGTCCACCCCGGCCCGTTGTCGTACGAACAGGAGAGTTTCTCAGGTGGAGCTGGTAGTCGCGCGGGTCGGCCGCGCCCACGGGATCAAGGGTGAGGTCACCGTCGAGGTGCGGACGGACGAGCCGGAGCTGCGGCTCTCGCCCGGCGCCGTGCTCCGGACCGAACCGGCGGCGGCGGGTCCGCTGACCATCGAGACGGGCCGGGTCCACAGCGGCCGGCTCCTGCTCCGCTTCGCGGGCGTCAATGACCGCACCGCCGCCGAGGCGCTGCGCAACACCCTGCTGATCGCGGACGTCGACCCGACCGAACTCCCCGAGGAGGAGGACGAGTACTACGACCACCAGCTCATGGACCTGGACGTCGTGCTCGAGGACGGCACCGAGATCGGTCGGATCACCGAGATCTCCCACCTGCCGTCGCAGGACCTCTTCATCGTCGAGCGCCCGGACGGCACCGAGGTGATGATCCCCTTCGTCGAGGAGATCGTCGCCGAGATCGACCTGGAGGAGCAGCGCTGCGTCATCACCCCGCCGCCCGGGCTGATCGACGACCGCGCCGAGATCGCCTCCGCCCGTGACGCAGAGGGCGACGCCTGATGCGTCTCGACGTCGTCACGATCTTCCCCGAGTACCTGGAACCGTTGAACGTCTCCCTCGTCGGCAAGGCGCGCGCCCGCGGCCGGCTCGACGTGCACGTCCACGACCTGCGGGACTGGACCTACGACCGGCACAACACGGTCGACGACACCCCCTACGGCGGCGGCCCCGGCATGGTCATGAAGACCGAGCCGTGGGGCGAGGCCCTGGACCAGGCGCTCGCCGACGGTTACGAGGCGGGCGCCCGCGGCCCCGTCATGGTCGTCCCCACGCCGAGCGGCCGGCCCTTCACCCAGGAGCTCGCCGTCGAGCTCTCCGAGCGGCCCTGGCTGATCTTCACGCCGGCCCGCTACGAGGGCATCGACCGCCGGGTCATGGACGAGTACGCCACGCGCATGCCGGTGTACGAGGTCTCCATCGGGGACTACGTCCTGGCGGGCGGCGAGGCCGCGGTGCTCGTCGTCACCGAGGCGGTGGCCCGGCTGCTGCCCGGAGTGCTCGGCAACGCCGAATCGCACCGGGACGACTCCTTCGCCCCGGGGGAGATGGCGAACCTGCTGGAGGGGCCCGTCTACACCAAGCCCCCCGTGTGGCGCGGACGCGACATCCCCGAGGTGCTCCTCAGCGGCCACCACGGGAAGATCGCCCGCTGGCGCCGGGACGAGGCGTTCCGCCGGACCGCGGCCAACCGGCCCGACCTGATCGAGCGCTGCGAGGCCTCCTCCTTCGACAAGAAGGACCGGGAGGTCCTGTCCATCCTGGGCTGGCGGCCCACGGCCGACGGTCGATTTTGGCGCAGGCCCGAGGCCGTGGAAGAATAGGCGGCTGCTGTGTGCTCGCGGGCGCCCCTGCCACAGGGGGATCGTCGTCCGACGGGTGGCGCGGCTCCCGAATTCTCTACGGAAACCCGCACTGGCGACCTGTGGCGTCATGCGAAGAAAGCAGACGAAGAACATGTCTCACCTGCTCGATGGCGTCAACGCCGCCGCGCTCCGCTCGGACGTCCCGGCCTTCCGCCCGGGTGACACGATCAACGTGCACGTGCGCGTTATCGAGGGCAACCGCTCCCGTATCCAGCAGTTCAAGGGCGTAGTCATCCGTCGCCAGGGCGCCGGTGTCTCCGAGACCTTCACCGTTCGCAAGGTCTCCTTCAGCGTCGGCGTGGAGCGTACCTTCCCGGTCCACTCCCCGATCTTCGAGAAGATCGAGCTCGTCACCCGCGGTGACGTGCGCCGCGCCAAGCTGTACTACCTCCGTGAGCTCCGCGGCAAGGCCGCGAAGATCAAGGAGAAGCGCGACAACTGAGGTCCCCTCCGGTGTCCGGGGCAGGCCGGATAGGCTCGCCCCCGATGGACACCGAAGCACCTCACACGCAGCGCGACCACTCCTCCCCCGACAAGGGGGAGGGGCGGTCGCGTTTTGCGTTGTCCGGTGCCGTGCGGCCGCTGACCTTGCGGCGCGCCGGAGTGCTCGGCGTGGTCTGCACCGTCCTCCTGCTGCTCGTCAGCAATTTCGTGGTCCAGCCCTTCCTGATCCCGAGCCGTTCGATGGAGCCGACGCTCCAGGTCGGCGACCGGGTGCTGGTCGACAAGCTGGCGTACCGTTTCGGCGACCAGCCGCGCCGGGGTGACCTCGTGGTCTTCGACGGCACGGGCTCCTTCGTACGGGAACGCCCCGAAGGCAATCCGGTGGGCGAGCTCCTGCACGGCGCGGCTTCCGCGCTGGGGCTCGCGGAGCCCTCCGACACCGACTTCGTGAAGCGGGTCGTGGGGGTCGGCGGCGACGACGTGGTGTGCTGCGACGCCGGCGGCCGGATCGAGGTCAACGGCGTGCCGCTCCGGGAGCCGTACCTCTTTCCCGGCGACGCGCCCTCGAAGGTGCCCTTCCGGATCGTCGTGCCGCTCGGGACCCTGTGGGTGATGGGCGATCACCGCTCCCAGTCCCGGGACTCCCGGGACCACCTCGGGGAGCCGGGAGGGGGAATGGTGCCGGTGGACAAGGTGATCGGCCGGGCCGACTGGATCGGCTGGCCGGTGTCGCGCTGGGGTTCCACCGGCGGCGGGCGTGGGTAGCCGCGGGCGGCCCCGGAACGAACCGCCGCCCGAGCCGGGCAGTCGGGCCGAACGGCGACGGTTGGCCCGTCGGGTGAAGCGGCGCCGCCGCACGCGCAGGGCCGGCGAGGTGCCGCTGTTGGTGGTCGCGGCCCTCTGCATCGCCATGCTCCTGAAGACCTTCTTCGTACAGGCCTTCTTCATTCCGTCGGGCTCGATGGAGCAGACCATCCAAATCGGCGACCGGGTCCTGGTGGACAAACTGACGCCGTGGTTCGGCTCCAAGGTCGAGCGCGGCGACATCGTCGTGTTCAAGGACCCGGGCGGGTGGCTCCGCGGCGAGGCGGCCCGGCCGGCTCCCGACCCGATCGGGATCAAGCAGATCAAGCAGACCCTGACCTTCATCGGCCTGCTGCCCTCGGCCGACGAGCAGGACCTGATCAAGCGGGTCATCGGCGTCGGCGGGGACACCGTCAAGTGTTGCGACGCCCGGGGCCGGGTCACCGTCAACGGCCGGCCGCTCGACGAGCCGTACGTGAGTCCGGGAAACGCCCCCTCCGACATCCCGTTCGAGGTACAGGTGCCGGCGGGTCGGCTCTTCGTGATGGGCGACCACCGCGCGAACTCGGCGGACTCCCGCTACCACCTCGACGAGGCCTTCCAGGGCACGATCGACGAGGACGGGGTGGTGGGGGAGGCCGTGGTGATCGCCTGGCCCTACGGGCACTGGACGAGCTTCGATACGCCCGCGACCTTCCGCATGGTCCCCGATCAGGCGAGGCGCGAGGCAGGGACGCGTCGTCGGCGCCGTCGGGCCGCGCCGTTCGCATAGTGTGTCCTGGGTCTCCCGATCCTTGGGGAACTCCCGCTCGTTAGGGGAGGGGAGGGCCCGTGTCCGATCCGGCGCGGGCGGCGATCTCTAATTGAGGAGTGGATGTGGGGGACGTGGCGGTAGGCGCACGATCCGGGCGTGACGAGGGCGAGGAACGGCCGGATGACGACGCCGTCGCGCGCGAGGCCGAGGAGGACGAGGGCGAAGCCAAGGCGCAGGCGCACCGCTCCTTCTGGAAGGAGCTCCCGCTCCTCGTGGGCATCGCCCTGCTGCTGGCCCTGCTGATCAAGACCTTCCTGGTCCAGGCGTTCTCGATCCCCTCCGACTCGATGCAGAACACCCTGCAGCGGGGCGACCGGGTGCTCGTCGACAAGCTCACCCCGTGGTTCGGCTCCGAGCCCGAGCGCGGCGAGGTCGTCGTCTTCCACGACCCCCTGAACTGGCTGTCCGGTGAGGCCACTCCGGAGCCCAACTTCGTGCAGACGGTCCTCAGCAAGATCGGTCTGATGCCGTCCGCGGACGAGAAGGACCTGATCAAGCGGACCATCGCCATCGGCGGGGACACGGTCGAGTGCAAGAAGGGGGGCCCGGTCGTCGTCAACGGCAAGCCGCTCGACGAGCCGTACATCTTCCCCGGCAACACCCCGTGCGACGACATGCCCTTCGGTCCGATCACCGTCCCCAAGGGCAAGATCTGGGTGATGGGCGACCACCGCCAGAACTCCCAGGACTCCCGCTACCACATGCAGGACGCCACCCAGGGCTTCGTGCCGGTCGACAAGGTCGTCGGGCGGGCCGTGGTCGTCGCGTGGCCGCTCAACCGCTGGTCCACCCTGCCCGTCCCGGACACCTTCGACCAGCCCGGCATCAACCACCAGGCGGCGGCCGACGCGCTCGGCCTCGGGGCCTCCGGTCTGGCTCCCGTCGGGCTCGGTCCGGCCGCGCTCGGGCTCGCCGGCGCCGTGCCGCTCGTGATGTGGCGCCGCAGGAGGCTGACCAGCGGGCGTACTGCCGGGTAGGGTGCCGCCCAGGTCGACGATCTCCGAAGTGTGGGGGCGCTGCAATGGGCGGCACGCAGGCAAGCGGTACGCGTACGGGCGATGCCCGTTCGATACGCAGTGGCAAGGATGGCCGCGGCGGTCTCGGCAATGTGCTGTCGGGGCTCGCCGTGGCCATCGGCTTTGTGCTCTTCCTCGGAGGCTTCGTATGGGGCGCGGTCGAGTACCGGCCGTACACGGTGCCGACGGATTCGATGATGCCGACGGTGAAGCCCGGCGACCGGGTGCTGGCGCAGCGGATCGACGGCGGCGAGGTGCGCCGCGGTGACGTCGTCATCTTCACCGATTCCACGTGGAGCGATTCGCCCATGGTCAAGCGGGTCGTCGGCATCGGCGGCGACACCGTGAAGTGCTGCGGCGCGGGCGGCGAGCTGACCGTGAACGGCACGCCCCTCGACGAGCCGTACATCGACGGCACCAAGCCCTCCCTGGGTCTGGAGATGCCGCCCGGGCAGGCCGCTCCCACGGGCACCCCCTTCGAGGTGACGGTCCCGGAGGGGAACCTCTTCCTCATGGGCGACCGCCGCGGTGCGTCGCTGGACTCCCGGGCGCACCTCCAGGAGGCCGGGCAGGGCACCGTGCCCAGGTCGGCCGTCAGCGCCCGCGTCGACGCGCTGGCCTGGCCCTCCATGTCGATGCTGGAGCGGCCGAAGACGTACGAGTCCCTGCCGGGCGGGACCTCCGGGCACGGGCCGCTGCTGCTCCAGCTGGCGGCAGTGGCCGCCGGGGCCGTCCTGGTGGTGCTGGGAGCCGCGTACGGGCCCGCCGCCCGGGTGCTGGGGCGCGGGCGGCGGCAGGAGCGGGCCGATGCCCGCTGATCCGGAGGCCGGGGGCGGCGCCCCGCGGCAGGTGTCCCGGGTGATCCTGCTGGACCCGGAGGACCGGATCCTGCTGCTGCACGGCTTCGAGCCGGCCGACCCCGCCGACACCTGGTGGTTCACTCCGGGCGGCGGGCTGGAGGGGGCCGAGAGCCGGGAGCAGGCCGCGCTGCGGGAGCTGGCGGAGGAGACGGGGATCACGGAGGTCGAGCTGGGGCCGGTGCTGTGGCGCCGGTACTGCTCCTTCCCTTTCGACGGACGGCGCTGGGAACAGGACGAGTGGTACTTCCTGGCCCGTACCGACCGGACGGAGACCGAGATGGGCGGGCTCACCGAGCTGGAGCGGCGCAGCGTCACCGGAGCAAGGTGGTGGACCTACGAGGAACTGATCGCGGCACATGAGACGGTGTACCCGACCAGACTCGCCGAGCTGCTGAAGACTCTGCTCGACGACGGTCCTCCGGGTGCGCCGGTGGTCCTGGCCCCGGAAATCGTTTAGGGGCGCATGGGTCTGGCGCACAATAGGGGGACGCACGGCTGAAGGGGAACATGCCATGAGTGCCGAGGACCTCGAAAAGTACGAGACCGAGATGGAGCTGAAGCTCTATCGGGAGTACCGCGACGTCGTCGGGCTGTTCAAGTACGTGATCGAGACCGAGCGCCGTTTCTACCTCACCAACGACTACGAGATGCAGGTGCACTCGGTGCAGGGGGAGGTCTTCTTCGAGGTCTCGATGGCCGATGCCTGGGTCTGGGACATGTACCGGCCGGCCCGTTTCGTGAAGCAGGTCCGCGTGCTGACCTTCAAGGACGTGAACATCGAGGAGCTCAACAAGAGCGACCTCGAACTGCCCGGCAGCTAGGCGGTCCCCCACGGATCGTGCCGGGCCCGCGGTGTGGACCGGGGCCCGTCGGCCGTGCCGTCCTTCGTGTGGGTGACGGGATCGTCCACAACGGCCGGGTTGTCCACCAAGATCCACAAGGTGGGCGGGGGTGCGGGACCGTCGGTGCCGGAGGTGGTGCCGGATGAACGCGAAGGGCGTGGCACAGCAGGCGTTGGGGCGGTACGGCGAGGAGCTCGCGGCACGGCGGCTGACGGAGGCCGGGATGACCGTGATCGCGCGGAACTGGCGGTGCCGCAGCGGGGAGATCGACATCGTCGCCCGCGACGGGGAGGCCTTCGTCGTGTGCGAGGTCAAGACCCGCCGGGAGGGCGACTTCGAACACCCCATGGCCGCGCTGCGGCCCGGCAAGGCCGAGCGGTTGCGCCGGCTCGCCGGCCGCTGGCTTGCGGACCACGGCGGACCACCCCCGGGCGGGGTGCGCATCGACCTGGTGGGAGTCCTGCTGCCGCGGCGCGGCGCGCCCGTGGTGGAGCACGTCAGGGGGGTGGCCTGATGGGATTCGCACGAGCCTGCTCGGTGGCCCTGGTCGGCGTCGACGGCGTGGTGGTGGAGGTCCAGGCCGACCTGGAACCCGGGGTCGCGGCCTTCACCCTGGTGGGGCTGCCCGACAAGACCCTGGTCGAGAGCCGGGACCGGGTGCGCGCGGCCGTGGTCAACTCGGGTGCCGCCTGGCCGCAGAAGAAACTCACGGTGGGCCTCAGTCCGGCCTCCGTGCCCAAGAGCGGCGCCGGTTTCGATCTCGCCGTCGCCGCGGCGGTGCTCGGAGCGGCCGAGGTGGTCGACCCCGGCGCGATCGCCGATCTCGTACTCATCGGGGAGCTGGGCCTGGACGGCCGGGTGCGCCCGGTCCGGGGGATCCTGCCGGCCGTCCTGGCCGCGTCGGAGGCCGGGTACCGGCAGGTGGTGGTGCCGCAGCAGTGCGCCGCCGAGGCCGCGCTCGTGCCGGAGGTCTCGGTGCTCGGGGTCCGCAGTCTGCGCCAGCTGATCGCGGTCCTGACGGACGCGCCCGTCCCCGAGGAGGGCGACCTCGACGCCGGCCCCACCCCCGGTCGTCCCGACCCGATACTGGCGGGGCTGCTGGTGCCGGGGGCGGGGCTGGCAGCGGGTCTCGGCGGCCAGGGCCGTTCCGGTGCGGGCGACGTGCCGGACTTCCCCGACCTCGCGGACGTCGCCGGGCAGCACGCCGCGCGCCGTGCCCTGGAAGTGGCGGCCACCGGAGGTCACCACCTCTTCCTCAGCGGCCCGCCCGGAGCGGGCAAGACGATGCTGGCCGAGCGGCTGCCCTGGATCCTGCCCCCGCTGACCCGCCAGGAGTCGGTGGAGGTGACGGCGGTCCACTCGGTGGCGGGGATCCTGCCACCCGGAGAACCGCTGGTCGCCAGGGCGCCCTACTGCGCACCGCACCATTCGGCGACCATGCAGTCGCTGGTCGGCGGCGGGAACGGAGTCCCGAGGCCCGGGGCGGTCTCCCTGGCCCACCGGGGCGTGCTCTTCCTCGACGAGGCCGCTGAGTTCCACGGCCGGGCACTGGACGCGTTGCGCCAGCCCCTCGAATCGGGCCACGTGGTCATCGCCCGCGCGGCCGGGGTGGTCCGGCTCCCGGCCCGTTTCCTGATGGTGCTCGCCGCCAACCCCTGCCCGTGCGGGCGCCACACCCTCCAGGGGGCCGGGTGCGAATGCCCGCCCTCGGTGATCAGGCGCTACCAGGGCAGGCTGTCCGGGCCGCTGCTCGACCGGGTGGACCTGCGGGTGGAAGTCGAGCCCGTGACCCGGTCCGATCTGCTGGGACAGGGCGGCCGGGGGGAATCCACCGAGAAGGTCTCCGACCGGGTGCGGGAGGCCAGGGACCGTGCGGCGGCCCGGCTCGCCGACACCCCGTGGCGGCTCAACTCCGAGGTGCCCGGCCAGGAACTGCGCACGCGGTGGCAGGCGGGCCCCGGGGCTCTGGCCCAGGCCGAGCGGGACATGGAGCGCGGCCTGCTCACCGCCCGCGGCCTGGACCGGGTGTTGCGGGTCGCCTGGACGGTCGCCGATCTGAGGGGGCGCGACCGCCCCGAAGCGCTGGACATGGCCGTCGCACTGGAACTGAGGACCGGCATCGCCCGTGGTGCGGCCGCCGTCATGGGGGCCGGGTCATGAGCGGGACCGGGGAGGAGGAGCCGGGCGGGCCGTGCGGTTCCGGCGCCCGGAGCCCGGCCCCGACCGACGCGGCCGGACCGGAGGTGCTGGCCAGGGCCGCGTTGACACGGGTCGTGGAGCCGGGGGACGAGACCGCCGGGAGGTGGCTGCGCGAGTACGGGGCCGTGCGGCTGATACGGATGCTCACCGGGAGCCCGGATGACGGGGGCGGAGCGGTCCCGGCACCGGGCGGCGTGGGCGCCGAGCGGCTCGCCGGGTACCGCAGGCGCGCCGCGGTGGCCGATCCCCACAAGGACCTGGCGGCGGCCGCCGCGTACGGGGGCCGCTTCGTGTGCCCCGGGTCGGCGGAGTGGCCCAGCCAGCTCGACGACCTCGGCGACGCCCGGCCCGTCGGACTGTGGCTGCGGGGCCGGCCGAACCTGCGGACCTGGGCGCTGCGCTCCGTCGCCGTGGTCGGCGCCCGGGCCTGCACCCCGTACGGAGCGCACATGGCGCAGACCCTGGCCGCCGGGCTCGCCGAGCGCGGCTGGGTCGTCGTCTCCGGAGGCGCGTACGGGATCGACGGCGCCGCCCACCGCGGGGCCCTCGCCCCGGGCGGCGCCACCGCGGCGGTGCTCGCCTGCGGGGCGGACGTCGCCTATCCGCGCGGACACGCCGAGTTGCTCGGCCGGATCGCGGGTCAGGGGCTGGTCCTCGGGGAACTGCCACCCGGCAGCCATCCCACCCCCAGCCGCTTCGTCCTGCGCAACCGGGTCATCGCCGCCCTCACCCGGGGCACCGTCGTGGTCGAGGCGGCCCACCGCAGCGGATCACTGGTCACCGCCCGCCGGGCCCAGAAGCTCGGCCGGTTCACCATGGGCGTCCCCGGGCCCGCCACCAGCGGGCTCTCCGCCGGCGTGCACGAACTGCTGAGGGGCGGGGCCGAGCTGGTCACCGACGCGGCCGAGGTGGTCGAGCTGGTCGGCGCCATGGGCGAGTTGGCCCCCGAGCGGCGCGGACCGCTGCTCGCCCGGGACCTCCTCGACCGCGACACCGCCAGGGTGCTCGAAGCACTCCCCGCCGGCCGGCCCGCGCGGGTGGCGGAGTTGGCACTTGCCTCCGGCACCGGCACCGATGAAGTCATCGGCAGACTGTACGAACTTCACTCTCTGGGGTTCGTCGAACGGCAGGGCGACGACTGGCAGTTGAGCAGACAAACGGCTGGAGGAGGCACACAAACCGGGGATGTCCGGCGAGGCGGTGGTTGACCTGGGGCGTTCCGGTGAAA
This sequence comes from Streptomyces sp. NPDC001717, assembly GCF_042892775.1. NCBI lineage: Bacteria > Bacillati > Actinomycetota > Actinomycetes > Kitasatosporales > Streptomycetaceae > Streptomyces > Streptomyces sp. NPDC001717. The sequence continues at coordinate 106,098 of NZ_JBIAUK010000014.1, forward strand.
GAGTGAAAGCGATGAGAGACGCGGTCTTCCCGATGCGGGCTGCCGGGACCGAGCGCCAGGCGCCGGTCCCGGGTCGCCGGCGCGAGTCGGGACGCGCCTGCGCCCCCGCCCGATCCCGTACTCTTCGCGCACCGCGACACTTCCGTCACGCTACGTTCCCAAGGAATCCCGCTCCGGCAAAGGCGAAGCATGCCCCAGCACACCTCAGGGTCTGACCGCGCTGCGGTGCCCCCCGCTGCCCGCGGCAGCGAGCGGTCCACCGCGCCCTCGTCCCTGGAGGTGCTGTGGCGCTCGTACAAGGCCTCGGGTGACGAGCGGCTGCGGGAGCAGCTGATCCTCCACTACTCCCCGCTGGTCAAGTACGTCGCCGGCCGCGTGAGCGTGGGTCTTCCGCCCAATGTGGAACAGGCCGACTTCGTCTCCTCCGGGGTCTTCGGACTGATCGACGCCATCGAGAAGTTCGACATCGAGCGGTCGATCAAGTTCGAGACCTACGCGATCACCCGCATCCGCGGCGCGATGATCGACGAGCTGCGGGCGCTGGACTGGATCCCGCGATCGGTGCGGCAGAAGGCACGGGCCGTGGAGCGCGCCTACGCCACGTTGGAAGCGCAGCTGCGGCGCACTCCCACGGAGGGCGAAGTCGCGGGGGAGATGGGGATCGGGGTGGAGGACCTCCACGCCGTGTTCAGCCAGTTGTCACTGGCGAACGTGGTCGCCCTGGAGGAACTCCTGCACGTGGGCGGCGAGGGCGGCGACCGGCTCTCGCTCATGGACACCCTGGAGGACACCGCCGCCGACAACCCGGTGGAGGTGGCGGAGGACCGCGAGCTCAGGCGCCTGCTGGCGCGCGCCATCAACACGCTTCCCGAGCGCGAGAAGACGGTGGTGACCCTCTACTACTACGAGGGGCTCACGCTGGCCGAGATCGGCAACGTGCTGGGCGTCACCGAGAGCCGGGTCAGCCAGATCCACACCAAGTCGGTGCTGCAACTCCGGGCGAAGTTGGCGGACGTGGGGCGTTGAGCTTGCGGTACCTCCGTAGAGTGGACGTGTGCCCAGGATTCGAGCGGCCTCCGTGGCCGAGCACCGGTCGATGCAGCGCGGCGCCCTTCTGGACGCCGCGCGAACCCTGCTGTCCGAAGGCGGTACGGAGGCACTGACCTTCCCCGCCCTCGCGGAGCGGACCGGGCTGGCCCGGTCGTCCGTCTACGAGTACTTCCGCTCCCGCGCGGCCGTGGTCGAAGAGCTGTGCGCGGTGGACTTCCCCGTGTGGGCCGCCGAGATCGAGGCGGCGATGGAGGCCGCGGAGGCGCCGGAGGCGAAGATCGAGGCCTATGTCCGGAGCCAGCTGGGGCTGGTGGGGGACCGGCGACACCGCGCCGTGGTGGCCATCTCCGCGAGCGAGCTGGACGCCGGGGCACGGGAGAAGATCCGCGCGGCCCACGGGGGGCTCGTCGCGATGATCGTCGAGGCCTTGGCCGCCCTCGGGCAGCGCGAGCCGAAACTCGCCGCGATGCTGTTGCAGGGTGTCGTGGACGCGGCTGTGCGGAGGATCGAACTCGGGGCCGCCGAGGATCCCGCCGTCGTCACGGAGACGGCCGTGGCCATGGCCCTGCGGGGCGTCCGGGGCTGAGGCCCCCGGGGCTCCGCCCCGGACCCCGCGCATCGAACGCCGGCGGGGCCGAGTGCAGCGGCAGCAGGCGGGGTGTGGGGCGGGGGAGGAGGGTGAGGGGGTTGAGGTACTCCTCGCCCCTCAGGAGGCCCCAGTGGAGGCAGGGGGCCGGGCAGTGGGCGCCTTCCGTGAGGACCGCGACCACCTGGCCGGCGGTGACCGCCTCGCCTTCGGAGACCAGCGCGCGGACCGGCTCGTAGGTGGTGCGCAGGCCGTTCCGGAGGGTCAGCGAGAGGACTCCGCGGCCCGCGACCGGGCCGGCGAAGTGCACCCGGCCCGCGGCCGGCGCCCGGACCTCCGCACCCACGTCGGCCGCCAGGTCCACGCCCCGGTGCCCGGCCGCGTACGGCGACGGCGGCGGGTCCCACCAGCGGACCACCGACAGTGGCCCGAGCAGCGGACGGACCCCGGGAACGGCGGCCTGGGCCACGGCCAGGAACAGGCTGATCAGCAGTGTCGTCATGTCCGGAAGCATCCCGCGGTCGCCGGGGGCGCGCGCCGGCCTGTGGACGGTCCGGGGGGTGTGGACAACGGCGTCACCCGGCATACCGCCGGGTCCCGTACACTTCTTGTGGCGATCCGGGTCACCGGGTCGACTTCGCACGCCCCAGCGCCGACCGGTTCCGGTCGGGTGGCAGCGTCTCTCGGTCCCTTCATGGGGCAGGGCGCGGTGGGGCGTCAGGAACCAAACCGAGAAACCAAGGAGATGGCCATGGCCGTCGTCACGATGCGGGAGCTGCTGGAGAGCGGCGTCCACTTCGGTCACCAGACCCGTCGTTGGAACCCGAAGATGAAGCGCTTCATCTTCACGGAGCGCAACGGCATCTACATCATCGACCTGCTGCAGTCGCTGTCGTACATCGACCGCGCCTACGAGTTCGTGAAGGAGACCGTCGCGCACGGTGGCTCCATCATGTTCGTCGGTACCAAGAAGCAGGCCCAGGAGGCCATCGCCGAGCAGGCGACGCGCGTTGGCATGCCGTACGTCAACCAGCGTTGGCTCGGTGGCATGCTCACCAACTTCTCCACCGTCTACAAGCGCCTCCAGCGTCTGAAGGAGCTTGAGGCGATCGACTTCGAGGACGTCGCCGCCTCGGGTCTCACCAAGAAGGAGCTCCTGGTCCTCTCCCGCGAGAAGGCCAAGCTGGAGAAGACCCTCGGTGGTATCCGCGAGATGTCGAAGGTCCCCAGCGCCGTCTGGATCGTCGACACCAAGAAGGAGCACATCGCCGTCGGTGAGGCGCGCAAGCTCCACATCCCGGTCGTCGCGATCCTCGACACCAACTGCGACCCCGACGAGGTCGACTACAAGATCCCGGGCAACGACGACGCGATCCGCTCCGTCACCCTGCTCACCCGCGTGATCGCCGACGCCGTCGCCGAGGGCCTCATCGCCCGCTCCGGCGCTGCGACCGGTGACTCGAAGCCGGGCGAGAAGGCCGCCGCCGAGCCGCTCGCCGAGTGGGAGCGCGACCTGCTCGAGGGCGACAAGAAGGCCGACGACGCCGAGGCCACTCCGGCCGCCGAGGCCGCTGTCGAGGCCCCGGCCGCCGACGCCGAGCAGGCCTGACCCTCTGAGAGAGCCCGGCGTTCACTCGCCGGGCACTCGCAGCACGGACGATGACGGCGGGGGAGCCGCGCCAAAAGCGCGGCGCCTCCGCCGTTCACCCGTAGATCTACGACTTCGAGAGAGAATCACAGACTCATGGCGAACTACACCGCCGCTGACGTCAAGAAGCTCCGCGAGCTCACCGGCGCCGGCATGCTGGACTGCAAGAACGCGCTCGTGGACGCCGACGGTGACGTCGACAAGGCCCAGGAAGCCCTCCGCATCAAGGGCCAGAAGGGCGTCGCCAAGCGCGAGGGCCGTTCTGCCGAGAACGGTGCCGTCGTCTCCCTCATCGCCGACGACAACACCTCCGGTGTCATCGTCGAGCTGAAGTGCGAGACCGACTTCGTCGCCAAGGGCGAGAAGTTCCTGGCCGTCGCCAACCAGCTGGCCGCGCACGTCGCCGCCACCTCCCCGGCCGACATCGAGGCGCTGCTCGCGTCCGAGATCGAGCCCGGCAAGACCGTCACCGCTTTCGTCGACGAGGCCAACGCCAACCTCGGCGAGAAGATCGTCCTGGACCGCTTCGCGCAGTTCACCGGCGGTTACGTGACCGCGTACATGCACCGCACGATGCCCGACCTGCCGTTCCAGATCGGCGTCCTGGTCGAGCTCGACAAGGAGAACGCCGAGGTCGCCCGCGGCGTCGCGCAGCACATCGCCGCGTTCGCCCCGCAGTGGCTGTCCGCCGAGGACGTCCCGGCCGACAAGGTCGAGTCCGAGCGTCGCATCGCCGAAGAGGTCACCCGCGCGGAGGGCAAGCCCGAGGCTGCCATCGCGAAGATCGTCGAGGGTCGCGTCAACGGCTTCTTCAAGGACGCCACGCTGCTCGGCCAGGCCTACGCCCTGGACAACAAGAAGTCCGTGCAGAAGGTTCTGGACGAGGCCGGTGTCACCCTGAAGCGCTTCACCCGCATCAAGGTCGGCATCTGAGTCCGTCCGTACGCGACGGACACCGGACCCCGGTAGGGTCTGAGGCAGTCGTCCGCGTTCGCGCAGGACGACCGCAGATCTGACGAGGAGGCCATTGCCGTAGAGGGAACCGCGAGGACCCACCGGCAATGGCCTTCTTCGTATGTGCACGAGGAGATCTCCATGAATCAGGGCGTGGACCCCCACACCGCATCCGACGACAAGAGCGACCAGGCGAAGAAGGGCCGCCGCTTCATGCTGAAGCTGTCGGGCGAAGCCTTCTCCGGTGGCGGAGGACTCGGCGTCGACCCCGACGTCGTCCACGCCATCGCCCGTGAGATCGCCGCGGTGGTCCGCGACGGCGCGGAGATCGCCGTCGTGATCGGCGGCGGCAACTTCTTCCGCGGCGCCGAACTCCAGCAGCGCGGCATGGACCGGGCACGGTCCGACTACATGGGCATGCTCGGCACGGTCATGAACTGCCTCGCCCTCCAGGACTTCCTGGAGAAGGAAGGCATCGACTCCCGTGTGCAGACCGCCATCACCATGGGCCAGGTAGCGGAGCCGTACATCCCGCTGCGCGCCGTGCGCCACCTCGAGAAGGGCCGCGTCGTCATCTTCGGCGCCGGCATGGGCATGCCGTACTTCTCCACCGACACCACGGCCGCCCAGCGCGCCCTGGAGATCGACGCCGAGGCCCTGCTCATGGGCAAGAACGGCGTCGACGGGGTCTACGACTCCGACCCCAAGAAGAACCCGGACGCGGTGAAGTTCGACGCTCTGGAGTACGGCGAGGTCCTCTCGCGCGACCTCAAGGTCGCCGACGCCACGGCGATCACGCTGTGCCGCGACAACCAGCTGCCGATCCTCGTCTTCGAGCTCCTCGCCGAGGGCAATATCGCGCGCGCCGTCAAGGGTGAGAAGATCGGCACGCTTGTCAGCGACCAGGGAACCCGGGCCTGAGCCGTCCGTCGCCGGGCCGGGCCCAGCCGGGCCCTGCCCGTCCCGCCCGCCTGAACCATCCATTCAAGACATGCAGGAGCACGTGGTGACCGAAGAGATCCTCCTCGAGGCCGAGGAGAAGATGGAAAAGGCCGTCGTCGTCGCCAAGGAAGACTTCGCCGCGATTCGCACCGGCCGTGCGCACCCGGCGATGTTCAACAAGATCGTGGCGGACTACTACGGCGCCATCACGCCCATCAACCAGCTCGCCTCCTTCTCGGTGCCCGAGCCGCGCATGGCGATCGTGACCCCGTTCGACAAGAGCGCGCTGCGCAACATCGAGCAGGCCATCCGCGACTCCGACCTCGGTGTCAACCCGAGCAACGACGGCAGCATCATCCGGGTGACCTTCCCCGAGCTGACGCAGGACCGCCGCAAGGAGTACATCAAGGTCGCGCGTACCAAGGCCGAGGACTCCAAGGTCTCGATCCGCGCCGTCCGCCGCAAGGCGAAGGACGCCCTCGACAAGCTCGTCAAGGACAAGGAAGCCGGCGAGGACGAGGTGCGCCGCGCGGAGAAGGAGCTCGACGACACCACCGCGAAGTACGTCGCGCAGGTGGACGAGCTCCTGAAGCACAAGGAATCCGAGCTGCTCGAAGTCTGATGAACGACTCTTCCTGGCAGCCGGAGCCGGTTCCGGCGGGTCCCGCATACGATGCGCTGGTGGGCCCGCACACTCGGCCCATGCCCATCGTGCCCGATGCCGCCGGCCGTGACTTCGACGACCGGGAAGCACGCGATCGGGGGGCCGCCCCGGACGGCGGTCCCCTCTTCCGCGACGAGACGCCGCCGCAGGAGCCCATGCCCAGCCCCCCGCCCCCGCCTTCGCCGGCACCGCAGGACCCTCCGCCCCCGCCGCAGAAGAAGCGCGCGGGGCGGGACCTGCGCGCCGCCATAGGGGTCGGCGTCGGCCTCGGCGCGGTGATCTTCGCTTCGCTCTTCATCGTCAAGGCGGTCTTCGTCGGCGTCGTCGTCGTCGCGGTCGTCGTGGGCCTGTGGGAGCTCACCTCCCGGCTGCAGGAGAAGAAGGGCATCAAGGCCCCTCTCGTCCCGCTCGCCGTGGGCGGCGCGGCCATGGTCATCGCCGGGTACGTCCGCGGCGCCGAGGGAGCCTGGGTCGCGATGGCCCTGACCGCCCTCGCGGTGCTGGTGTGGCGGATGACCGAGCCGCCCGAGGACTACCTCAAGGACGTCACCGCGGGTGTCTTCGCGGCGTTCTACGTGCCGTTCCTCGCCACCTTCGTCGCGATGCTGCTCACCGCCGACGACGGTCCGCAGCGCGTGGTGACCTTCCTGGTGCTGACCGTGGTGAGCGACACCGGGGCCTACGCGGTGGGCTGGCGCTTCGGCAAGACGAAGCTCGCGCCGCGCATCAGCCCCGGAAAGACCCGCGAGGGGCTCTTCGGCGCCGTGGCCTTCGCCATGGCGGCGGGCGCCCTGTGCATGGAGTTCCTGATCGACGGCGGTGCCTGGTGGCAGGGCCTGCTCTTGGGCCTCGCGGTCGCGGTCAGCGCCACGCTGGGCGACCTCGGCGAGTCGATGATCAAGCGGGACCTCGGCATCAAGGACATGGGCACCCTGCTCCCGGGGCACGGCGGGATCATGGACCGCCTCGACTCCCTGCTGCCCACCGCCCCGGTGGTGTGGCTGCTGCTGGCGGCCTTCGTGGGTACGGGCTGACCTGGGAAAAGGCGTCGTAGGACGCCGGGCGGTTATTCTGGAAAGGCGCGCTGCTTCTGCGGCGCGCCTTTCGTCTTACAAGGAGTACCTGCCATGGCCCGCCCTGTTCCGGGAGAGCTCACCTTCGTCGCACCGCGCGGAGCGAAGAAGCCTCCCCGGCACCTCGCCGACCTCACGCCGGAGGAGCGCCGCGAGGCGGTCGCCGCGATCGGCGAGAAGCCCTTCCGGGCCAAGCAGCTCTCCCAGCACTACTTCGCCCGGTACGCGCACGACCCGGCCGAGTGGACCGACATCCCGGCCGCCTCCCGGGAGAAGCTCCGGCAGGAGCTGCTGCCCGAGCTGATGAACGTCGTCCGCCACATCTCCTGTGACGACGACACCACCCGCAAGACCCTGTGGAAGCTGCACGACGGCACGCTCGTCGAGTCCGTGCTGATGCGCTACCCCGACCGAGTCACCATGTGCATCTCCTCGCAGGCCGGCTGCGGCATGAACTGCCCGTTCTGCGCCACCGGCCAGGCGGGTCTGGACCGCAACCTGTCCACCGCCGAGATCGTGCACCAGATCGTCGACGGCATGCGCGCCCTGCGCGACGGCGAGGTCCCGGGCGGCCCGGCCCGACTGTCGAACATCGTCTTCATGGGCATGGGCGAGCCCCTCGCGAACTACAAGCGCGTCGTCGGTGCCATCCGCCGGCTCACCGACCCCGAGCCCGACGGTCTGGGCCTGTCCCAGCGCGGGATCACGGTCTCCACCGTCGGCCTGGTCCCGGCCATGCTGCGCTTCGCCGACGAGGGCTTCAAGTGCCGCCTCGCCGTCTCGCTGCACGCGCCCGACGACGAGCTGCGCGACACCCTGGTCCCCGTGAACACCCGCTGGAAGGTCCGCGAGGTCCTCGACGCCGCCTGGGAGTACGCCGAGAAGTCCGGCCGCCGCATCTCGATCGAGTACGCGCTGATCCGCGACATCAACGACCAGGCCTGGCGCGGTGACCTCCTGGGCCGACTGCTCAAGGGCAAGCGCGTCCACGTCAACCTGATCCCGCTGAACCCGACCCCCGGCTCCAAGTGGACCGCCTCGCGGCCCGAGGACGAGAGGGCCTTCGTCGACGCGATCGCCCGCCACGGCGTGCCGGTGACCGTACGGGACACCCGCGGCCAGGAGATCGACGGCGCGTGCGGCCAGCTGGCCGCCTCGGAGCGCTAGATTCCGGTCCTGATCGATCATCTTCGGCCACGGGGTACCCTGTGGCCGAACCAATTTCATATTCCGACAGGGGAGCGCCACAGCGCTGAGAGTGCGGTATCCGTCATCCGCAGACCCTCTGAACCTCGCCCCGGTCATTCGGGGTAGGAAGTTCGGTCACCACTCAAGCTGTTGCGCCCTGCCCGGCGTCCGCTCCCACAGAGCGCCGGTCAGGGCCGCGTCTTCTCCTGGTCATCCCAGGAGGAATCACCAGTGAGCACCACCAAGAAGATCGCGGGCGTCGCGCTCGCGGCCGCGCTGGGCGTCACCACGCTCAGCGCCTGCGGCGGCGGGGACGCCAAGGACAAGAGCGCGGGCGGGACCGAGAGCCCGAAGTCCAAGACCGTCACGCTCGTCACGCACGACTCCTTCAACGTGACCGAATCGGTCCTCAAGGAGTTCGAGCAGGAGAGCGGCTACACGGTCAAGGTGCTGAAGTCCGGGGACGCGGGCGCGGCGCTGAACCAGGAGATCCTCACCAAGGGCTCCCCGCGCGGCGACGTCTTCTTCGGCGTGGACAACACCCTGCTCTCGCGCGCCCTCGACAACGGCATCTTCACCCCGTACGAGGCCAAGGGCCTGGCCGACGTGAAGCCCGAGTACGTGCTCGACAAGCAGCACCGCGTCACCCCGATCGACACCGGCGACATCTGCGTCAACTACGACAAGGCCTACTTCGCCGACAAGAAGATCGCCCCGCCGCAGACCCTGGACGACCTGGTCAAGCCGGAGTACAAGAACCTGCTGGTCACCGAGAACGCCGCGACCTCGTCGCCCGGCCTCGGCTTCCTGCTCGCCTCCGTCGGCAAGTACGGCGAGGACGGCTGGAAGGACTACTGGAGCAAGCTGAAGGCCAACGGCGTCGAGGTCGTCGACGGCTGGGAGCAGGCCTACAACGAGCGCTTCTCCGGCTCCGCGGGCGGCAAGAAGGCCAAGGGCGACCGCCCGCTGGTCGTCTCCTACGCCTCCAGCCCGCCGGTCGAGGTGCTGTACGGCGAGCCGCAGCCGGCCGAGGCCCCGACGGGCGTCGCCACCGGGACCTGCTTCCGCCAGGTCGAGTTCGCGGGTCTGCTCAAGGGCGCGAAGAACACCGAGGGCGGCAAGGCGCTCGTGGACTTCCTGATCGGCAAGAAGTTCCAGGAGGACATGCCGCTCCAGATGTTCGTGAACCCCGTGACGAAGGACGCTTCCCTGCCGGAGCTGTTCACCAAGCACGGCGTGGTGGTCGAGAAGCCCGAGAACGTGGCCCCGGAGACCATCGCCAAGAACCGTGAGCAGTGGGTCTCGGCATGGACCGCGCTCGTCGTGAAGTAAGCGGTACCGAGGGAGCGGTTGCGGCGTCGGGGGGCGCCGCGCCGGTCCCGGCGGGGGTCGTGCGGCAACCCGTGCGCGAGTCCGGCCGGGCCACGGCCGTGCGGCTCGCGCTGATGATCGTGCCCCTGGCCTTCTTCGGGCTGTTCTTCGCCTACCCCGTCACCGCGATCCTCGGGCGCGGCCTGAAGACCGACACCGGCTGGCAGTTCGGCCGGATCGCCGAGGTGATCACCCGGCCCGACATCGCCGGCGTGCTCTGGTTCACCACGTGGCAGGCGTTGGCCTCCACCGCGCTCACGCTGCTGATCGCCCTCCCGGCGGCCTACGTCTTCGCGCGCTTCGAATTTCCCGGGAAGCAGCTGCTGCGGGCCCTGGTGACCATCCCCTTCGTGCTGCCCACCGTGGTCGTCGGCACCGCCTTCCTCGCCCTGGTCGGCCGGGGCGGGCTGCTGGACGAACTGGTGGGGGTCCGCCTCGACACCACCGTCTGGGCCATCCTCCTCGCGCACGTCTTCTTCAACTACGCCGTCGTCGTGCGCACCGTCGGCGGGCTCTGGGCCCAGCTGGACCCGCGGCAGGAAGAGGCCGCGAGGGTGCTCGGCGCCGGGCGCTTCGCCGCCTGGCGTCGGGTGACGCTGCCCGCGCTGGCCCCCGCGGTGGCCGCCGCCGCGCTGATGGTGTTCCTGTTCACCTTCAGCTCCTTCGGCGTCGTGCTGATCCTCGGCGGGCCCTCGTACTCCACGCTGGAGGTGGAGGTCTACCGGCAGACCGCGCAGCTCCTGGACCTGTCCACGGCCGCCGTGCTGACCATGGTGCAGTTCGCCGCGCTCGCCGCGATCCTCGGCATCCACGCCTGGACCGTGCGCAAGCGGGAGACCGCGCTGCGGCTCGTCGATCCGGCCCGGACCGCGCACCGGCCGCGCGGCTGGGCGCAGCGGTCCCTGCTCGGCGGGGTGCTGCTGACGGTGGCGCTGCTGATCGTGGCGCCGCTCGCGGTGCTGGTGGAACGCTCCTTCGACGCTCCCGGCGGATACGGGCTCGGCTTCTACCGGGCGCTCGGGAACGCCGGCGGCGGGACGTTCCTGGTGGCACCACTGGAGGCGATCTGGAACTCCCTCCAGTACGCGCTCGCCGCCACCGCCATCGCCCTGGTCATCGGGGGGCTGGCGGCCGCGGCGCTGACCCGGCGCGGGGGCCGCTTCGTCCGCGGCTTCGACGCGCTGCTGATGGTCCCCCTCGGGGTGTCCGCCGTGACGGTCGGCTTCGGATTCCTCATCACCCTGGACGAGCCGCCGCTGGACCTGCGGACCTCGTGGATCCTGGTGCCGCTCGCGCAGGCCCTCGTCGGCGTGCCGTTCGTCGTACGGACCATGCTGCCCGTGCTGCGCGCGGTCGACGGGCGGCTCCGGGAGGCGGCCGCGGTGCTCGGGGCGTCGCCCCTGCGGGCGTGGCGGGAGGTGGACCTGCCGCTGGTGCGCAGGGCGCTGCTGATCGCGGCCGGATTCGCCTTCGCGGTCTCGCTGGGGGAGTTCGGCGCGACCGTGTTCATCGCGCGGCCGGACCATCCGACGCTGCCCGTGGCCGTGGCGCGGCTGCTGGGGCGGGCCGGTGAGCTGAACTACGGGCAGGCGATGGCCCTGAGCACGATCCTGATGCTGGTGTGCGCGGTGTCCCTGCTGGTGCTGGAGCGGCTGCGCCCCGACAAGACCTCCGGAGAGTTCTGATGACACTGCTTCAGCTGGAAGGGGTGTCGGTCCGCTTCGGTGAGCGCGCGGTCGTGGACGCCGTCGACCTGAAGGTCGCCGAGCACGAGACCGTGTGCGTGCTGGGCCCGAGCGGAAGCGGGAAGTCCACCCTGCTGCGGGTCGTCGCCGGGCTCCAACCGGTGTCCGAGGGCCGGGTGCTGCTCGGCGGCGCGGACCAGGCAGGGGTGCCGGTGCACCGCCGTGGCGTGGGCCTGATGTTCCAGGACCACCAGCTCTTCCCGCACCGGGACGTCGGCGGGAACGTCGCGTTCGGCCTGCGGATGCGGGGTTCCTCGTACGGGCGGGGCTCGTACGCTCCCCGGGTCGCGGAGCTGCTGGAACTGGTCGGGCTCCCCGGAGCCCAGGGCCGGGCGGTGGCCTCGCTGTCGGGCGGCGAACAGCAGCGCGTCGCGCTGGCCCGGGCGCTGGCGCCCTCGCCGAGGCTGCTCATGCTGGACGAACCGCTGGGGCAGCTCGACCGGGGGCTGCGGGAGCGGCTCGTGGTGGAGCTGCGGGGGCTCTTCTCCCGGCTGGGGACGACCGTGCTGGCCGTCACCCACGACCAGGGCGAGGCGTTCGCCCTGGCCGACCGGGTGGTGGTGATGCGGGACGGGCGGATCGCGCAGGCCGGGACCCCGTTGGAGGTGTGGCAGCGGCCCGCGTCGGAGTTCGTGGCCCGCTTCCTCGGCTTCGAGAACGTGGTGCCGGCCACGGTGTCGGGCGGCGCGGCCGGTACCCCGTGGGGCAAGGTCCCGGTTCCGGCCGGCACCCCGGACGGGGAGCACCGGCTGCTGATCCGTCCGGCCGGGGTCGTGCTGTGCGCGGCCGGCCTGGGCTGCGAGGTCGTCTCCCGTACCTTCCGGGGCACGCACGTCGCGCTGCGGCTGAGGCCCGAAGCGGGGCCGGTGCTGGAGGCGGAGTGCGGACTCGCGGTGGCGCCCGCGGTGGGCGACCGGGTGGCGGTGACGTTCACGCCGACCGAGGTGGTCGTCCTGCCGGCCACCTCGGTCGGGGGCGGGCCCGGGGAGTAGGGCCCGCCGGGGTCCTCCTCAGGCCGCCCGGATGCCGTCCACGGCGATCGGCAGGTGGCGCGGGCCGCGCAGGACCGCGTTCTGCCGGTACGGCGGCGGGTCCTCCAGCAGCCTCGGGTTCTCCAGCCTGCGGGCCAGTTCGCTGAGCGCCAGCGCCGCCTCCAGCCGGGCCAGCGGCGCCCCGAAGCAGCTGTGGATGCCGCTGCCCAGGCCCAGGTGCTGGACGTCGGGGCGGTCCGGGTCGAAGCGGTCCGGGTCCTTGAACCGGCGGGGGTCGCGATTGCCGGAGGCCAGGATCAGCCAGAGCGAGGAGCCCTTGGGGATGGTCACGCCCTGCATCTCGATGTCGGCCAGCGGGGTGCGCTGCGGCAGCAGCTGCACCGGCGGCTCGTAGCGCAGCAGCTCCTCCACGATCGGGACGGCCAGCTGCGGCTCGGCGCGCAGCCGGTCCAGGACCTCCGGATGGCGCAGGAGGGTGAGCATGCCGTTCGTGATCAGGTTGACGGTGGTCTCGTGCCCGGCGATCAGCAGCAGCGCCGAGGTGCTGAGCACCTCCATCGTGCTCATGGCCCCGTCCGGCCCGTCCGCGGTCGACAGCTGGGACAGCATGTCGTCGCCGGGGTTCTTCTTCCGCTCCTCGATCAGCCCGGCCAGGTACATGCCGAGCTCCATGCGGGTGTCCTGCGTCTTCTTGATGCGCTCGTTGGGATCGGCGTCCGGATCCGGGTCCAGACTCGCCGCGAGCGTGTCCGCCCAGACGTGGAAGCGGGCCTCGTCCTCGGGCGGGATGCCCAGCAGCCGACAGATCACGGTGACCGGGAAGGGGTACGAGAACTCCTCCACCAGGTCGATGCGCGCCGCGTTGCCGTTCTCGGCGACGGAGTCGATCAGACCGGTGACGATGTCGCCCAGCTCGCCGCGCATGTCGTGGATCCGGTGCGGTGCGTGCGGCGGCCCGAAGGGGCGGTTCGTCATCCGGCGCAGCCGGTCGTGGTCGGGCGGGTCCAGCTTCAGGAAGGACGGGGGCAGGGACGCCATCCCGTCGTCCTCGCCGTCCCCCTCGCTCAGCAGGTCGGCGTCCGTGGCCGCCAGGTTGCGCGCGTCGGAGCTGATCCGAGGGTCGTGCAACAGGCTCTTGATCTCGTGGTACGTGCTGATGACGTACGGTCCGTCCCCGTCGTGGAAGACCGGGGTCTTGCGGAGCTCCTCGTACAGCGGATACGGGTTGGACCGGCTGGAGTAGTCGAGGATCTGCCGCAGGATGCCTTCAGTCATGAGAGGTCCTCGTGCTCAGTTGTGGGCCGGCGTGAACGTCATCCGCCGGTCGGCCGGTGAGTAGCCGCTCAGGGTGATGGTCGGTCCGTGCGTGGGCACCGACGGGTCGGGGAAGTCCGCGTCCAGCGGGTTGTTCCCCTCGCTCCTGCGGTCCACCGTCGCGAAGGGTGGCGGGAACGGCGCGGTCTGCTCGATCTGCTGCTCGTAGAAGTCCAGCCAACGGCACTGGTCGAACGTGACGGCGCCGATGACGCGCCCCTGGTAGCCGTAGACGCCCACGAAGCGGCGCTCGGCGCGCGAGCCCTGCGTGATGAGGATCTCGGTGCCCATCGAGGGCACCCCGACCGACTTGATGTTCACCCCGAACTGCGAGGACCAGAAGGCCGGGACCCACACGTGCGGTCGGCGGTCCACGCCCTCGCTGAGCATGTTGTGCGCCGCCGTCTCGGCCTGGGCGACGGCGTTGCCCCAGTGCTCCAGGGACAGGAACTGGTACCCGAAGAGCGCGTGCGGGGAGCGCGCCACGTCACCCGCCACGTAGATGTCGTCGGTGACGATGCCCCAGATGTTGAAGGCCCGGCAGCCCGCGTCGCAGGCGATGCCCCGCGGACCCGCACCCAGCCCGGAGCCGGTCAGCCAGTCGGTGTTGCGCTGGGCGCCGAGCGACACGACCACGACGTCGGCCTCCAGGACGCTGCCGTCCGACAGATGGGCGGCGCGCACCTGGCCGGAGGAGTCGCCCTCCAGCCGGGTCACCATGATCCCGGTCCGCAGGTCCACCCCGTTCTCGCGGTGCATCGAGGCCGCGACCTCTCCGATCACCCCGCCCAGGGCCCCGACGAGCGGTGCGTCGCCCCGCTCGGCGACCGTGACCTCAAGCCCCCGCTCCCGGCAGGCGGAGGCGATCTCGGAGCCGGTGAATCCGGCCCCGATGACCAGCACCCGGCGCGGTCCGGCCGCGAGGCGCCGCTCCAGGGCCGCCCCGTCGTCGCGGGTGCGCAGGGTGAAGACGCCTTCCAGGGACGCCTCCTCCTCGTTGGGCCACGGGCGGGCCCGTACCCCGGTGGCGATCAGCAGCCGGTCGTACTCCACCTCGTCGCCGTCGGCGAGCTTGACCCGGCGGGCCGCCATGTCCAGGCCCGTGGCCGGTACGCCGAGCCGCCACTTGGCGTCGATGTCCCGGCGGCGGGGGAGCAGCGTACGGTCCGCGGTCGCCTTGCCCAGCAGGACCTGCTTGGACAGCGGTGGGCGGTCGTACGGCTCGTAGGGCTCGTCGCCGATCATCGTGAGGGATCCGGCGAACCCCTTCTCGCGCATGGTCTCGGCGGCCCGCAGGCCGGCGAGGGAAGCGCCGACGACCACGATGCGGCCTTCGCGCTTGAGCCGCTCAAGGGCTGAGTCACCGCTCACCGGGTGCCTCCGTGGTCGACAGGGAGCCGTTCATCGCGTCCAGCAGGATGGCCCTGACCGGACAGGCGTGGACGGCGCGGACGACGTTCTCGCGGTGCTCCTCGTCGGGCTGCGGATTGTACAACAGCGACTCGTCGCCGTGCATGGTGAAGACGTCCGGGGCGAGGAACGCGCACTGGGCGTAGCCCTGACAGCGGTTGAGGTCCACGACAAGCCTCATGAGGCATCCGCCTTTCGGTGGCTGGATCTTCCCCGTCGTCCCCGAGTTCCCCGACCCCCCGTTCCCTTACCTCATCCAGCATGCATGCGGCAGCGGGGTGCGTCCTGCCGGGGAACGAACCCGCAGGTCACGGGAGGTGACGTGGGCTCTGCGGAGTCGACTGCCTACCGCGGCCGGGCCCTCATGCGCAGGATGTGGACGCTGATGACGAAGGCCCAGGCGGGGAACACCAGCTCGGACCAGGGCACGCTGGAGCCGACCACGAGCAGGACCAGGCCGGCGAGGACGCCCACCACGATCAGCGGCCGGGAGAAGACCCCGAGCCGGCGCCCCATCATCGAGGTCGAGAGGACGAAGACGGCCGCCATCCGCATCGAGTACGTCGCGAGGACCGTGTACGCGTAGTGGCGGCCGAAGTCGGAGGGGCTGTCCTCCGCCAGCACGGTTCCCGCCGCTCCGGCGGCGACGAACAGGGTGGCGGCACAGATGAAGCCGCTGCCGAGGAAGACGGTGGAGAAGAACTTGTCCTCGACCTCCCCGACGTGGGCACGCATCGCGCCCATGAACCACAGGAAGGCGATTCCGGCGAAGGGCACGATCTCCAGGGCCAGCCGCACCGCCCAGCGGTCCGCCTCGGGGACCGGCTCCCCGCCGTCGCCCGACGGGATGGCGAGCCGCATCAGGACGATCGCCGCCGCGAGCAGCACGGCGAAGGCGATGCCGGCCGCCCCGGCGGCCCGGGGCGCGTACAGCCGGGCGGTGGCGGTGTCCGTGGGGGCCATGGGCTCCTCGCTTTCTCCCCCGTCCAGCAAGCGGCAGCCGCCGGGCGTACGCCACCTGGGGGGAGCGAGCGGGTGAAGGGGCGGCCCCGGGCCGGTGCCGGCCGCCGGGCGACGGGCCGACCGCCACTGCGGGGCCCGGCGGCACCGGCAGCGGGCGGCACCGGCAGCCGGCGGCACCGGCAGCGGGCGGCCCCGCGCCTACCCGACCGCCGCCGGGACCGGGGTCTCCACCTGCGGATCGGAGCCCTCGTGCTTGCCGTACCAGGCGACGGCCACCGCACCGGCGACCGCGAGGACGAATCCGAGCACCGCCAGCCACGCCAGGCCCGGGCGCGATGCGTCGCCGAGCCACAGGACGCCGATCGCGCCCGGCAGGACCGTCTCGCCGACGACCAGCGCCGCCGTGGCGCCGTTCACCGAGCCGATCTGGAGGGCGACCGTGTGCAGGTACATGCCGCCGACACCCGCCAGCACGATGGCGTAGAGCGCGGGGTCGGACAGGAGGGTGCCGAGGTCGAACGGGTCGACCCCGTCGAGGATCCGGACGCCGACGCCCAGCGCACCGAAGCCCAGGCCCGACAGCAGACCCGCAAGGATCGCCGCCCCGCCTCCCAGGAGGCGTACGGCCACGGTGCCGCCCACCATCAGCAGCACGGTGATCCCCAGCAGCCACCAGTGGGTGGCCGTCGCAGCGTGGTGGCCGCCCTCGTGGCCCGCGGCCGTCGCCAGCAGGACCAGCGCCGTGCAGACGACCCCGATCGAGGTCCACTCCTTGCGGCTGAGGCGGATGCCGAGCATCTTCACGCTCAGCACGGCCGTGATCACCAGGTTGGCGCTGATCACCGTCTGCGACAGGAAGAGGGGAAGGAGGCGGGCGGCCAGGGCACCCAGGCCGAAGCCCACGAAGTCCAGGATCGTGCCGACGATGAACTCCCAGGTCATCGCCGCTTTCGCGGTGGACGACAGATTGGGTCCGCCATGGGCGGTCATCCCGGCCGCGGTCGGGGACATCCGCGCGGCGCGGCGCGATCCGACGGCTTGCAGCACGGAGCCCGTGCCGTAGCAGATGGATGCCGCGACAGCGGTCAGCAGGCCTATGAGCACCGAGGGCTCCGTTCACGTCTGGCAGGTTTTGCGGTACCTCTGCCAGACGTGGGAACGGGCCCCGAAGTTGCCTCGGGAAGTCAGTTCGGTTCGGTTCGGCCCATCGAGGCGAGGACGTCCGCGACCTCGTCCACCGAGTCCACGAGCGCGATCCGGGACTCCATCGACCGGCCGCGCGCCAGCGCGTGCAGCAGCGGCCAGACCGGGAGGTGCTCGGTCCAGTGGGCCCGGTCGACCAGGATCATCGGCGCCGGCTCGCCCCGCGACCCGTAGTAGTTCGGCGTGGCGCTGTCGAAGACCTCTTGTACGGTGCCCGCCGCGCCCGGCAGGAAGACCACGCCCGCGTTGGACCGGGCCAGCAGCCCGTCCTCCCGGGTGGCGTTCGCGAAGTACTTGCCGATGTGCGAGGCGAACGCGTTCGGCGGCTCGTGCCCGTAGAACCAGGTCGGGATGCCCACCGACTCGCCGCCGCCGGGCCAGCGGTCCCGCACGGCGAACGCCGCACGCGCCCATTCGGCCACCGACGGCTCGAAGAAGGGAGCCTTGGCCAGCAGCTCCAGCGCTTCGGGGAGGGCCTCGTCGGCCGCCGGGGCCAGGTAGGCGCCGAGGTTGGCGGCCTCCATCGCGCCCGGCCCGCCACCGGTGGCCACGGTCAGCCCGGACCTGGTCAGCGCCCGGCCGAGCTCGGCGGCGCCCTGGTAGGCCGGACCGCCGCGAGCCATGGCGTGGCCTCCCATCACACCCACGACACGGGCGCCGGCGAGGTGCTCGTCGAGGGCGTCCGAGACGGCGTCGTCGTGGAGCGAGCGCAGCATCGAGGAGAAGACGTCCCCGTCGGCCTTGGTCTCCTGGAACCAGGTGTACGCCTGACAGTCCGGGGTCGCCCCGTACCCTTCGGGCAGCCCGGCGAAGAGCTCCTCGGGGCTGTACAGCAGCCCCCGGTACGGGTCGAAGGGCAGGTCGGGGACGGGCGGGAAGACCAGCGCGCCGTCGGCGCGGACCTTCGCGGCCGCGTCCGGCTCCATCGGGCAGCCCAGGAACACGGCCGCGGAGGTGTCGGCGGACAGCAGCGCGAAGGTCCGCTCCAGCAGGTTGACCGATTGGATCCGGTAGCCGGCGAGCGAGCCGCGGGAGGCGACCCGGTCGAATTCGGCGAGCGTCTCGATCTCGATGTCGCTGTTTCCATTGACCATCCGGCCCACCCTAAGGGCTGCCCCGGTCAGCGGGTCAGGGCCAGCGACGTCAGCTGCGCCACACCCCAGCTGAGCGGCAGGCACACGGCCACGAGCGCCGTGGCCCGCAAACTCGCCGCCGTACGCAGCACCTTGGCCGGAGCGCCCATGCCGGTCAGCGTCTCGCGGGCCGAGGCCCGGATCTGCCTCGCCTCGACCGCGGATGTGAGAAGGGTCGCGGCCGCGCACCCGGCCACCAGGGCGGCGGCCGGCCCGGTGAGCGGACCGAGCGGCACGAGCAGCCCGCCCCCGCCGGGCAGCGCCAGCGCGGTGAGCGCGCCCGCACCGACCGCGCACAGCACCCCGAGCGGCGGGCCGAGCCGGGACGCCTCCTCCTGGAGGGCCCGTCCGGCCAGCAGCCGGAGCGCGCCCGGACGCACGGCCTGGACGAGGGCGCCGCAGGCGTAGGCGAGGCCGGGGCCGGCGAGGGCGAGGCCGACCGCGGTCAGCGACCAGCCGGTCAGCGTCCCCGTGCCGCTGCGGCCCGCGTACGCCTGGACCGCGAGCCCGCAGGCCGTCAGGGCGATGCCCCAGGGCAGCCCGGTCTGCGGGGCCATGGACGGCCGGGGGCGCAGGGTGAGGGCGGTCGCGATGGATGCGGTGAGGGGGATCACGGCCAGCAGGGTGAGGGCGGCGGCCACGGGCAGCGGCTGCTCGGCGTGCAGCAGCCGGGCCCCGGCCCCGTCGAACGGCAGCCCGGACAGATCGCCGCGCAGGTGGAGGAAGGCGGCCAGGGCCACCGCGCTGCCGAGGGTGCAGGCGACGGCGGTGGAGATCGCCGCGACGAGGACGAGCCGTACGGGTCCCAGCCCCGCGGCGTCCAGTCCCTCGCGGGGGCGGGTCGCGGGATCCGTACGGGCCACGGCGACGGAGAAGTGGACGGTCGCGGCGAGCGGGACCAGTGCCCACAGCAGGCGAGGGAACGATCCGGCAGGCCGGACCACGGCGTCCTGGAGGACGGAGAGCAGCAGGAACCCGGTGCCGGCGCAGGCGGCCGCGACGAGGAGCCGGCGCAGCTGGACCAGGGGCCGGGAGCCTCGGGCTAGGCGGAGAGCGAGCACGCGGCCTGCCCCTCCGACGTTTCGGGACCCTGTGACGGGGCGGCTGCCGCGGCTCCGGCCCAGCGGCCGTCGAGCAGGGCCAGGCGCCGGTCGGCGAGGGCGGCGCTCTCCTCGTCGTGGGTGGCCAACAGCACGGTGATCTCGTGTGAGCGGGCCGCCGTGGTCAGCGTACGGAGGAGCAGGGCGCGCTCGGCCTGGTGCAGCGGGGCCGTGGGCTCGTCGGCGAAGATCACCGCGGGCTGGTTCACGAGCGCCCGGGCCAGGGCCACCCGCTGCGACTCGGCCCGCCCCAGGGCGGTGGGCCGCTTGCGGGCGAAGCCGCCGATGTCGAGGCGGTCCAGCCATTCGCACGCGGCGTGCTTGGCACTGCGGTGGGAGGTGCCGGAGAGCAGCAGCGGCAGGGCCGCGTTCTCCCAGACCTTCAGCTCGGGCAGCAGCTGCGGTTCGGGGCCGATCCAGCCGAACCGGTCGCGGCGCAGCCGCTCCCGGGACAGCGCCCCCATGGTGTGCACGGGGAGGCTGTTGAACCAGACCTCTCCCTCGTCCGGCAGGAGCTGCCCGGAGAGGCAGCGCAGCAGGGTGGTCTTGCCGCTGCCGCGGGGGCCGGTCAGGGCCAGGATCTCGCCCTGGCGCACTCCCAGGGAGATCCCGGCGAGACCGGGAGAACCGCTGTGGGAGTACTGAAGGGACCGTGCCCACAGGACGTCATTGTCAGGCGGGGCATTGTCCGGTGGAGCCACCATGGCGTACACCTCCGTCCGGGGGAACGAAGCGGAGCCGGTTCGGTCACTGGCGCCGCATGGAGATGTAAAGAGATGAACGTCTTGGATGGCGACAGCACGCGGCCCGGACCCCCACCTCTCACTCGAAAGGGGGATCCGGGCCGTGTGGATCGGACTATTTACAGTCCGGGTGCAGCTCGGGTTACAGCTTGGTCCACGCCTCGGTGAGCACCGAGCGCAGGATGCCTTCGATCTCGTCGAAGGTGCCCTGGTCCGCGATCAGCGGCGGGGCCAGCTGGATGACCGGGTCGCCACGGTCGTCGGCGCGGCAGTACAGGCCGGCGTCGAACAGGGCCTTGGAGAGGAAGCCGTAGAGCACGCGCTCCGTCTCCTCGTCCGTGAAGGACTCCTTGGTGGCCTTGTCCTTGACGAGCTCGATGCCGTAGAAGTAGCCGTTGCCGCGGACGTCGCCGACGATCGGCAGGTCGAGCAGCTTCTCCAGCGTCGAGCGGAAGGCGTCCTCGTTGTCCAGCACGTGCTGGTTGAGGCCTTCCTTGTCGAAGATGTCGAGGTTGGCGATCGCCACCGCCGAGGACACCGGGTGTCCGCCGAAGGTGTAGCCGTGCAGGAAGGTGTTCTCACCCTTGTAGAACGGCTCGGCGATGCGGTCCGAGACGATGCAGGCACCGATCGGGGAGTAACCCGAGGTCATGCCCTTGGCGCAGGTGATCATGTCCGGCACGTAGCCGAACTTGTCACAGGCGAACATCGTGCCGAGGCGGCCGAAGGCGCAGATCGTCTCGTCGGAGACGAGCAGCACGTCGTACTCGTCGCAGATCTCGCGGACCCGCTGGAAGTACCCGGGCGGCGGCGGGAAGCAGCCACCGGCGTTCTGCACCGGCTCCAGGAAGACGGCGGCGACGGTGTCGGCGCCCTCGAACAGGATCTCCTGCTCGATCTGGTCGGCGCACCAGCGGCCGAAGGCCTCGGGGTCGTCGCCGTAGATCGGGGCGCGGTAGATGTTGGTGTTCGGCACCTTGTGCGCACCGGGGACCAGCGGCTCGAAGGGGGCCTTCAGGGCCGGCAGACCGGTGATGGACAGGGCGCCCTGCGGGGTGCCGTGGTAGGCGACCGCACGCGAGATGACCTTGTACTTGGTGTGCTTGCCCTGCAGCTTGTAGAACTGCTTGGCGAGCTTCCAGGCGGTCTCGACGGCCTCGCCGCCACCGGTGGTGAAGAAGACCTTGTTCAGGTCGCCCGGAGCGTAGTTCGCGAGGCGCTCGGCGAGCTCCACGGCCTGCGGGTGGGCGTACGACCACACGGGGAAGAAGGCGAGCTGCTGCGCCTGGTTGTAGGCGACCTCGGCCAGCTCCTTGCGGCCGTGGCCGGCGTTGACCACGAACAGGCCGGCGAGGCCGTCGAGGTAGCGCTTGCCCTTGTCGTCGAAGATGTAGGTGCCCTCACCGCGCACGATGGTGGGGACGGGTGCGTTCTCGTACGACGACATGCGGGTGAAGTGCATCCACAGGTGGTCGTACGCGGTCTTGGAGAGGTCCTGGCTCACGGGCTATCGAGTTCCCCACATGTAGGTCTGCTTCTTGAGCTTCAGATAAACGAAGCTTTCGGTTGATCGCACGCCGGGGAGCGTGCGGATCTTCTTGTTGATCGTTTCGAGCAGGTGGTCGTCGTCCTCGCAGACGATCTCCACCATCAGGTCGAACGACCCCGCGGTCATCACCACGTATTCGCACTCGGCCATGGCGGTCAACGCGTCGGCCACCGGGTCGAGGTCTCCCTCGACGTTGATGCCGACCATCGCCTGGCGCCGCAGGCCCACGGTGAGCGGGTCGGTGACGGCGACGATCTGCATGACGCCCTGGTCGAGCAGCTTCTGTACGCGCTGGCGTACGGCGGCTTCGGAGAGGCCGACGGCCTTGCCGATCGATGCATAGGGACGGCGGCCGTCCTCCTGCAGTTGCTCGATGATCGCCAGGGACACAGCATCGACCGAAGGGGACGGTTGTCTGTTCCTGGAATCTGCGCTTCGACTGACCACGACCTCACTGTGCACGAGGGTCGTCTGTTCCGCAAGACGGAATCGATGAAATCCGTTGTTTGCCGACCCGGATCTCACTGATTTCGTAGTTGGTAGCGTCTGGGTCTGTCGAAAGCGTCGCCCGAGGGGCTAGGCTTGGGATTCGTCTCAATCGTTGGACATGTGATCAGGAGTGTGGCTGTAGTGACCACCGAACTGCGTCGTCTGCGCAACTACATCGGCGGGGAGTTCAAGGACGCCGCCGACGGGCGGACCACCGAGGTGGTCAACCCGTCCACCGGCGAGGCCTTCGCGACGGCCCCGCTCTCGGGCCAGGCCGACGTCGACGCGGCCATGGCCGCCGCCGCGGCCGCCTTCCCGGGCTGGCGCGACACCACGCCGTCGGAGCGCCAGAAGGCGCTGCTGAAGATCGCGGACGCCTTCGAGGCGCGCGCGGACGAGCTCGTCGCCGCCGAGTCGGAGAACACCGGCAAGCCGCTGGGCCTCACGGCCAGCGAGGAGCTGCCGCCGATGGTGGACCAGATCCGCTTCTTCGCGGGTGCCGCCCGACTGCTGGAGGGCCGCTCGGCCGGCGAGTACATGGAGGGGATGACCTCGATCATCCGCCGTGAGCCCGTCGGTGTCTGCGCCCAGGTCGCGCCGTGGAACTACCCGATGATGATGGCCGTGTGGAAGTTCGCCCCGGCGATCGCCGCGGGCAACACCGTGGTGCTCAAGCCCTCGGACACCACCCCGGCCTCCACCATCCTGATGGCGGAGATCATCGACTCGATCCTGCCCAAGGGCGTCTTCAACGTCATCTGCGGTGACCGCGAGACCGGCAAGGCGATGGTCGAGCACAGCACCCCGGCGATGGCCTCCATCACCGGCTCGGTGCGCGCCGGCATGCAGGTCGCCGAGAGCGCCTCGAAGGACGTCAAGCGCGTCCACCTGGAGCTCGGTGGCAAGGCCCCCGTCGTCGTCTTCGCGGACGCCGACATCGCCAAGGCCGCCGAGGACATCGCGGTCGCCGGCTACTTCAACGCCGGCCAGGACTGCACCGCGGCCACCCGCGTGCTCGTGCACGAGTCGATCCACGACGAGTTCGTGACCGCGCTCGCCAAGGCCGCCGCGGACACCAAGACGGGTCAGCCGGACGACGAGGACGTGCTGTACGGCCCGCTGAACAACCCGAACCAGCTCAAGCAGGTCGCGGGCTTCATCGAGCGCCTTCCCGCGCACGCCAAGGTCGAGGCGGGCGGCCACCAGGTCGGCGACAAGGGCTACTTCTACGCCCCGACCGTGGTCTCCGGCCTCAAGCAGGACGACGAGATCATCCAGAACGAGGTCTTCGGCCCCGTCATCACCGTCCAGTCCTTCACGGACGAGGCCCAGGCCGTGGAGTACGCGAACGGCGTCGAGTTCGCCCTCGCCTCCTCCGTGTGGACCAAGGACCACGGCCGCGCGATGCGGATGTCCAAGAACCTCGACTTCGGCTGCGTGTGGATCAACACCCACATCCCGCTCGTCGCCGAGATGCCGCACGGTGGCTTCAAGAAGTCCGGCTACGGCAAGGACCTCTCCGCCTACGGCTTCGAGGACTACACGCGCATCAAGCACGTCATGACCTCGCTCGACGGCTGATCAGCGGCCTTGCCGCACTGATCACAGCACAGCGCTGAAGGGGCGGGCAGTAGACACGTTGTCTATTGCCCGCCCTTCGGCGTTCACCGAGGCTTTGGCCATGCCTCGACTCGACTTCTCCCGCCGCGACGCGCTGCGCGGCCTCGGTGCCGCGGGCCTGCTCGCCGCCCTCACCGGCTGCGGCGTCCCCGCCGCCTACGTTCCGGAAGGGCAGCGCGAGGGCGCGGACCGCTCCGAGCGGGAGCAGAGGGTGGTCTTCTCCAACTGGCCCCTCTACATCGACACCGACGACGAGGACGAGGAGAGCCGGCCGACGCTGGACTCCTTCACGAAGCGCACCGGGATCGAGGTCCGGTACTCCGAGGAGATCAACGACAACGACGAGTTCTTCGGCAAGATCAGCCCAGCCCTGATGAACCACCAGGAGACCGGCCACGACCTGGTCGTGGTCAGCGACTGGATGGCCGCCCGCTTCGTCCACCTGGGCTGGGCCCAGAAGATGGACCGCTCGGCGCAGTCCAACGTTTCCCGCAATCTGGATCCGCAACTGCGTTCTCCCGCCTTCGACGAGGGTCGGCTGC
This sequence comes from Streptomyces sp. NPDC001717, assembly GCF_042892775.1. Classification (NCBI taxonomy): domain Bacteria; kingdom Bacillati; phylum Actinomycetota; class Actinomycetes; order Kitasatosporales; family Streptomycetaceae; genus Streptomyces; species Streptomyces sp. NPDC001717. Next base: position 130,377 of record NZ_JBIAUK010000014.1, read on the forward strand.
ACACCGTCCCCTGGCAGTCGGGGATCACCGGCATCGCCTACAACCGCAAGGCCCTGGGCCGCGAGATCAAATCGGTCAAGGACCTGTGGCACCCGGACCTCGCGGGCAAGGTGACCCTCTTCTCCGGCCTCGACGAGTCCTTCTCGCTGCTGATGCAGGGCAACGGGGTGGACGTCACCCGTTGGACCGACTCCGACTACCACCGGGTGTGCGACCAGGTCGAGGAGCTCGTGCGCAAGAAGCACATCCGCCGCTTCACCGGCAACGACTACACCTCCGATCTGAGCAAGGGCGACGTCCTGGCCTGTCAGGCCTACTCCGGCGACGTCATCCAGCTCCAGGCCGACAACCCCGACATCGAGTTCGTGGTCCCCGAGGAGGGCGCCGAACTCTGGGCGGAGAGCCTGCTCATTCCCAACCTCGCCCGCCACAAGGCCAATGCCGAGGCCCTGATCGACCACTATTTCGAGCCCGAGACGGCCGCGGCGCTCGCCGCCTCGGTCAACTACGTCTGCCCCGTCCCGGCGGCCCGCGAGGTCCTGGCCGGCTCCGACGACAAGGAGACCGCCGAACTGGCCGAGAACCCGCTGATCTTCCCCGACGACGAGATGCGCAAGCGGCTGGCCGTCGCCCGTGACATCTCCACCGCCGAGCGCCGCACCTTCGCCAAGCGCTGGAACGCGATCGTCGGACTCTGAGCACGGCCCACCATTGGATTGAACGCGTTCAGAGATTTGGCTGAACGTGTTCAATTCCAGGTGTACGCTTCCTTCCATGAGCGAGAGAAGCGCCCTTGAGCGGCGCATACGCGCCTGGCTGGTCCTGTTCCTCGTCTGCCTGGTGCTGAGCGGACTCACCGCCTTCCCCCTGGTGAGCGAACTCCGTTGGGCCAACGCCCTGGTGGACAACGAGTGGCTCCGACGGGTCGGCGACGGGCTGGAGCGGGCCGATGCCGAGTACCCCTTCCTCCTCTACGGCACGGACTGGCTCGCCTTCGCCCACCTCGTCATCGCCGTCTTCTTCCACGGCGTCCACCGCGACCCCGTCCGCAACGTCTGGATCGTCGAAGCCGGCATGATCGCCTGCGCCGGCATCATCCCGCTCGCCCTGATCTGCGGGCCGATCCGCGGGATACCCGTCTGGTGGAGCGTCATCGACATGTCGTTCGGCGTCTTCGGAGTGATCCCCCTGTTGGTCCTGCGCCGCATGATCAAGCGGTTGGAGGTCTTGCAAGAGGCCGACGGCCCGGGCTACTTGGCGAAGGCCGCACCGATGATGCCGTAGCTCACGGCATTCATGTCCCGGCCCTTGGCGTCGGTGGCGTTCACCGAGTACACCAGCGTGCGCGACAGGTCGCGGGTGCCGCCGATGACCGTGCTGTAGCCGTACCGGGAGCCCGTCTTGCCGTAGAGCTTCGTGCCGTCCGGCAGCACGAACTCCTTCATGCCGGCCGTCTGCACCGCGTGCCCGCCGTTCTCGGCGTCCGCCACGTCGGGGACGGTGAACATCTCCTCCAGCTGCGTCTGCGGCACCACCCGGCCGCCGAACAGGGCCGTCGTGAACCTCTCCAGGTCAGCCGTCGTCGACATCAGGTCACCCGCGGCCCAGTTGGACGAGGAGTTCCACTCCGACACGTCGACCAGCGTGCGGCTGCCGTCGGCCCCCACCACCGCCTGGTAGCCGTGGTTGTACGGGCCCGGTATGCGGTTCTGGGTACGGGCCGGGAACGAGGTGTGCCGCAAGCCCAGCGGCTTGATGATCCGGTCCCCGACGGCCTTCTCGTACGTCGTCCCCGTCAGCTTCTCGATCAGCACGCCCAGCACGGTGTAGTGGATGTTGCTGTAACGCTGCTTCTCACCGGGCCTGAACTCCGGCCCCTTCGCCACCGCGTTGGCGATCAGCGCGTGCGGGTCGACCAGGTCGAAGCGGTGGGCGTACTCGTCCTGGAAGGTGTCCCCGGGACCGTCGGCGGACTGCAGGCCGCTCGTGTAGTTCAGCAGCTGCCGCACCGTCACCGGCTCGAACCCGGGCAGCAGCCCCGGGAGGTAGTCCTGCACCGGCCGGTCCAGGTCCACCTTCCCCTCGGCGGCCAGCTGGAGCACCACCGCCGCCGTGAAGGTCTTCGTCACCGAGCCGGCCCGGAAGCGGGCGTCCTCCATCGCCGCGCGCCCGCTGCGGACGTCCGCGACGCCCGCAGCCCCCCGCCAGCTGCCACTCGTACCGCCCACCCGGACCAGCGCGGCCGTCGCGTCCTTGTTCTGCGGTCCGACCCCGGCGATCGCGTTGCGCAGGGCCGCCGCGTCCGGCGGAGTGGAGAAGACCGGGGACGTGGCCGGAGCCGAGACCGGTGTCGGCGCCGGTGCCGGAGCGGCCTGGGCGGCGGCCACCGGACCGGCGACGATGCCGAGGACCAGAGCGGCGGCGACCAGCGTGCGCGTACGTGCCTTCATGACGTTCCCCCTGTGTGCGACCCGCGGGGCCCGCTGCCCCCCGATGACCTCAATGCTGCAGGTCGGAGGGGTCGTTGCGGATCACCACCAAGAGGGGTCTTCAGCGGTACGACAACTCACCGGCACGGGGGAGTCGGCCCGCCGCCCCTCACCCGCCAGAGGGAGATACCCCAGAGGGATCCGCCGATCCCGCCGTGATCAGCCCCGTCTCGTACGCGCAGATCACCGCCTGGATCCGGTCGCGCAGCCCGAGCTTCGCGAGCACGTTCCCCACGTGCGACTTCACCGTGTGCTCGCTCACCACCAGCGCCGTCGCGATCTCCGCGTTCGACAGCCCCCGCCCCAGATGCACCAGGGTCTCCCGCTCCCGGGCCGTCAGCGCCTCCAACCGCTCCGCGGCCGCCGGGGGCACGGCCGGCTGCCGGGCCGTCGCCGCCGTGTACTCCTCGATCAACCGCCGCGCGACCGAAGGCGCCAGCAGCGACTCGCCCGCCGCCACCACCCGCACCGCGTGCACCAGGTCGTCCCGGCGCACGTCCTTCAGCAGGAACCCGCTCGCTCCCGCGTGCAGCGCCTCGTAGACGTACTCGTCCGAGTCGAAGGTCGTCAGCATCACCGTCCGGCACGCGCTGCGCGCCGAGATCGCCCGGCAGGCCTCGATCCCGTCCAGCACCGGCATCCGGACGTCCAGGAGCGCCACGTCGGGGGAGAGCCGCTCCACCGCCGACAGCGCCTCCGCCCCGTCCCCGACCTCCGCCACGACCTCGATGTCCTCCTGTACGTCCAGGATCATCGCGAACCCGCTGCGCACCAGCTCCTGGTCGTCCGCCACCACCACACGGATCGTCAATTCCCCACCTCCAGCGGTGAGGTTACAAGCACCGTGAAGCCGCGACCGTCCTCCCCCGGTCCGGTCCACGCCGTTCCGCCGTGCGCCGCCGCCCGCTCGCGGATCCCGATCAGCCCGTGCCCACCGGCGCCGCCGCCGGTCGCTCCCCGGCCGTCGTCCGTGACCCGTACCGCGAGCTCCCGCGCCCCGTACTCCAGACGTATGTCCACCGCCGTGGCCCCCGCGTGCTTCACCACGTTGGTCAGTGCCTCCTGCACCACCCGGTGCACCGTCGCCTCCAGCGCGGCCGGCAGCTCCCGTACCTCGCCCGTCCGCTCGTACGACACCGCCAGCCCGCTCGCCCGCACCCGGTCCACCAGCGCAGGCAGCTCCCCGATCCCCGGCTGCGGAGCGCGCGGAGCGGCTTCCTCCGCCCGCAGCACCCCCAGGATCGTCCGGAGCTGCGCCATCGCGTCCCGGCCCGTCTCGGCGATCGCCTCGAAGGCCGCCTCCGCCCGCTCCGGGGCCCGGCGCACCGTGACCGGACCGGCCTCCGCCTGCACGATCATGATGCTGACGGCGTGCGAGAGGATGTCGTGCATCTCCCGCGCGATGCGCGCCCGTTCGCGGGCCGCCGCCTGCTCGGCCTCGATCCGGTTCGCCCGCTCCAGCTGCGCCGCCCGGTCCAGGGCCGCCTCCGTGTACGCCAGCCGCGTGGCCTGGAGCCGCCCCAGCGCGAACGCCGACGCGAACACGAACAGCGCGAACAACAGCTCCCTGGCCGTACCCGTGTTGAGCCCGACGGACACGAAGATCACCACGACCAGGGCCGCCCCGACGGCCAGCCGCTCCCGCGGCGGCCGCAGCAGGGCGATCGAGTAGACGCAGATCAGGCCCGCGTACGGCAGCGGCTGCCCGGGACCGTCCAGCACCGTGCGGTAGAGGTAACCGGCCGCGATCACCCCGAGGAGAGCCGCCGTGGGCGCCCGGCGCCGCCACACCAGCGGCAGGTTGCCGAGTGTCGTCAGCAGGTACGCGGCCCAGGTGGCCGGTGAGTCCTCGGGATCACGGGGCACCACGAAGGGGATGGTCGTCGCCGCCTGCACCAGCAGCGTCATCCCCACGTCCTGCCAGCGCGGATCCGCCCGCGCGACCCGCTCGCGCAGCCGCTCTCCGAGCCCGCCCGTCACTGCCCGAGCCCGGCGTGTACGGCGGCCAGCGCGTCCAGGCGGTTCGTGGTGATGGAATCGACGCCGGCCCGGACCAGCGACTTCATCGTCCTCTTGGTGTCCGCCGTCCACGCCGACACCAGCAGCCCGTCCCGGTGAAGCGCTTGCGTCAGCTCCCGGCTCACCAGCCCGAAACGGTAGTTGAGCCAGCGCGGGGACACCGCGTCGATCAACACCCTGCGCGGCGGCGACAGCGTGGTCCAGGTCAGTGCGATCTCCGCGGCCGGATCTGCGGCGCGGACGGCCAGCATGGTGTTCGGGCCCGCGCAGTAGTACGTCCGCTCGCGCGCCCCGCACTCGTGGACCTGGCCCACGACGGTGCGCACCGATTCCGCGGTGGCACCCGGCAGGTCGATCATCAGCCGGCCCGCCCCGGCCTCCATCAGCGCCTCGCGGAGGGTGGGGACGCCGCCCCCGGTGAGCTCCCGCAACTGCGGGGCCGTGACGGCGTCCAGGCGCACGTCGTGGCCCCACAGCCGCTGGAGCGTTTCGTCATGGAGCAGGACCGGCACCCCGTCGAGGGTCAGCCGGACGTCGATCTCGACCGCGTCCGCCCCGCGCGCGAACGCGGAGCGGATCGAGGCCAGGGTGTTCTCACGGACACGGTAGGGATCGCCGCGGTGACCGACGGCGGTAAGGGTGCGCATGCGCCCATTGTCGACGGGGCGTCAGCGCGCCAGCCAGGCGGTGGTGTACGTGTCGATCTCCTCGCTCAGCGCGGCCTTTCCGGCGTCGTCCAGGAAGGAGGCCTCGACGGCGTTCTTGGCGAGCCGGGCCAGCCCGCGCTCGTCCAGGTCGAGGAGGCGGGCGGCCACCGCGTACTCGTTGTTGAGGTCCGAGCCGAACATCGGCGGGTCGTCGCTGTTGATGGTGACGAGGACGCCCGCCGCGACCATCTCCTTGACCGGGTGCCGGTCGAGGTCCGCGACGGCACGCGTGGCGATGTTGGAGGTCGGGCAGACCTCCAGCGCGATGCGGTGCTCGGCGAGGTACGCGAGGAGCTCCGGGTCCTGGGTGGCGCTGGTGCCGTGGCCGATGCGCTCGGCGCCCAGCTCGCGGATGGCGTCCCAGATGGTCTCGGGGCCGGTGGTCTCGCCGGCGTGCGGCACGCTGTGCAGGCCGGCGGCGCGGGCGGCGTCGAAGTACGGCTTGAACTGCGGGCGCGGGACGCCGATCTCGGGGCCGCCGAGGCCGAAGGAGACCAGCCCCTCGGGGCGGAAGTCGAGGGCGAGGCGGGCGGTTTCGGCGGCGGACTCCAGGCCGGCCTCGCCGGGGATGTCGAAGCACCAGCGCAGGACGACGCCGAGTTCGGCCTCGGCGGCCTTGCGCGCGTCCTCGATGGCCTCCATGAAGGCCTTCGGGTCGATGCCGCGGCGGGTGGAGGAGTACGGGGTGATGGTCAGCTCGGCGTAGCGGATGTTCTGCCGGGCCATGTCGCGGGCGACCTCGAAGGTCAGCAGCCGGACGTCCTCGGGCGTGCGGATCAGGTCCACGACCGACAGGTAGACGTCGATGAAGTGCGCGAAGTCGGTGAAGGTGAAGTAGTCGGCGAGCGCCTCGGGGTCGGTGGGGACCTTCGAGTCGGGGTGTCGGGCGGCGAGCTCGGCGACGATGCGCGGCGACGCGGAGCCGACGTGGTGGACGTGGAGTTCCGCCTTGGGCAGCCCCGCGATGAAGGGGTGCAGGTCGGTCATGGGGGTGCCTCCGGAAAGACGCTGGTGCGGGCAGGTCGGCGTTCATCGTAGGCAGACCGGTGACCGTCAGTGGCAGCACTTAGCATGGCTGTACGAGAGGGGGCTCCGCATGACCGAGAACAGTCCCGAGCCGCGAGACCCGTGGGCTCCGCCGGAGCGGCCGCCCGTGGGGCCGGCCAAGCCGCAGGACACGCACGGGATGTCGGGCGCTCCGGGCGTGTCGGGTCCGCCGTCGGTGCACGAACAGCAAACGGTCGTCGGGATGCCGGGGGCCCAGGCCCCCGCGGCGTTCCCCGCGTCCGGGCCCGCCCCCGCCGCGTCCGCCGCGTACGGCTATCCGGCGCAGCCCGATCCGAACGCCCACGGCTACGCCTACCCCGGTGCGGGCCCCGCCCGGCCGACGTACGGGTACCCCGGCCAGCCCGGGTATCCGGGCCAGGCCGGATACCCGGGCTACGCCGCCTACCAGCCTTACGGCGTGCCGAAGAGCAACGGCTTCGGCACCACCGGCCTCGTCCTCGGCATCCTGTCCGTGGTGGGCTGCGTCACCAGCATCCTGGCCGTCGCCACGGGCATCGCGGCCGTCGTCTTCGGCGCCCTGGGCAAGGGCAAGGCGAACCGCGGCGAGGCCGACAACGGCGGGATGGCCCTGGCCGGCATCATCCTCGGCGCCATCGGCATCGTGCTCGGCGGGCTGATACTCGTCCTGGGCATCAAGACGATCATGGACCAGGGTCCGCTCCCCGACACCCGGTACGACAGCCCGTACCCGAACTCCCAGAACCGCGAGAGGGTCTGAGCCGACCCGGCACGGCCTGGGCCCGTCGTCGAACTCCCGCCTGCCCCGCGGGTGACGACGGGAGTTCGACGACAGGTCCTCTAAGACGTTGTTTCCTTTGGCTGAGGTCCGTGCCGTTGACCGGCGACGATGTATGTCAGTGCCCTGTGAGAGCCTCCGGGCATGAGCTACGACTTGGCTGTGTGGGAAGGCGAGAGGCCAGCGGATGACAAGTCCGCTGGCCGGGTCTTCAGCGACCTGTACGACCGCTATATCGACAGCGAGGTCGAGGAGCCTCCGTCCGAACGCATAGCGGCATACGTCGCGGCGCTTCTTGAGCGGTGGTGCGACCTCACCGAGGACGAGGAGGACACTTCGCCCTGGTCGACGGGCCCGTTGATCGACGAGGCGAGTGGTCCGTTGATCTACTTCCCGATGAGGTGGAGCATGGCCGAGGAGGCATCGGCCTATGCGGTAGCCGTGGCGGAGTCCATGGGTCTGGTCTGTTTCGACGTGCAGCAGGACCGGCTCAGGCCTTGAGAAGGGTCGCCAACCGGCGATAGCCGATGAGAGCTGCGGCTATGCCGACGAAGGCGAGGAAGTGCTCGGCCTTGCGCTCGTATCGCCGGTGGAGCCGACGGCAACCGGCGAGTCAGGACACGGTCCGTTCGACCACCCACCGGTGGCGACCGAGACGTTGTGAGGACTCGATTCCCTTGCGGGCGATGCGGTGGCGGATGCCACGTTCGCGGAGCCACCGACGGAGGTGGTCGTAGTCATAGCCCTTGTCTCCGTCAAGCTTGTGGGGGCGCCGTCGACGAGGTCCGCGTCGGGACCGGAGCGGCGGGATGCCTCGCACGAGCGGTTCGAGAGCGAGGCTGTCGTGCATGTTCGCACCCGAGATGCCCAGCGAGAGCGGCAGCCCATTCCGGTCAGTGATCAGGTGGATTTTCGATCCTGGCTTGCCACGGTCGGTCGGATTCGGTCCCGTCAGAGGCCCCCTTTTGCAGCCCGCATGCTGACGGAGTCGATCGCGCAGCGCGACCAGTCCAGTTCCCCGCAGGCGCCGAGTTCGTCGAGGATGACGCGGTGGAGCCGAGCCCATACGCGGGCTCGGCTCCAGTGGGCGAAGCGTCGGTAGACGGTCTGCCAGCTCGGACCGAACACCGGCGGGAGCTGCCGCCAGGTACAGCCCGAGGTGGCTACGAAGATGATCGCGGCCAATGCTTCACGGTCACCCGCCCTACGCCGGCCGCCGCCCTGCGGGCGTATGACCTCTGTCGGCGGTACCACTCGCCGAAACAGCATCCACAACTCGTCCGGCACCAGCCGCCCGACCAAGTCCGTCATGCACGGACCAACGAACGATCACGCCATAAGAAACGACGTCTAAGCCCACGGCCAGTCGGCGTCCCGGCCCGCCTCGATCAGGGACACCATGCGGAACGCCCCGTCGGTGAGCCCGCCGAAGGCGTGCCGGTTCGCGGAACCGGAGGGCGCGTGACCCACCCGGTACCCGGCCAGGTTCCAGGTGTACACCGGGACCGTGTCGGGCACCTCCCGGGTCGGGTCGCCGCCGTGGCCGTACGAGGCGGCCTGCTCGTCGGTGACGATCAGCACCCGGTCGTGGCCCCGGTAGTGCTCCTTCACGGCCCGGACCGTGTCGGTGCCGCCGAGGTCCCCGAACCGCTCCAGCACCTTCAGCACGGACTCGCCCCGGGTGTGGGGGACCGCCTCGCTCGTCGTGCCGAACTGCACCAGGTCGGCGTTCTCGGCCCGCAGCGCCAGTGCTGTGCCGAAGACGGCGGCGGCGTCCGCCCGGTTGAGCTGGGAGCGGTCGGACAGCGGACTCCACATCGACCCGGACCGGTCGACGAGCACCAGCGTCCGGCCGGTCAGCGCCGGTACGTTGGCCAGCGAGTGCCCCAGCGCCCGCTCCAGCGGATACGCCCAACGCAGCGAGGGCGCGTGCCGGTAGGCCGCCAGGTAGCGGAAGGGGAACTGCCGCGACCGGGCGACGACCTCGGGGTCGGAGATCTTCGCCGCGACCCGCGCGGCCACCTCGTCCGAGACCCCGGCGTGGTCGAAGTTGCGCAGGTTGCGCAGCAGCGCCATCGCACCCATGGAGGGGATGACCGCCTCCCAGGCGGCCGCGTCCATCGGCCCCTGCAGCCATCCGGCGAGCGCCTCCCAGGTCATGCCCGCCTCGGCGAGGCGCTCCGCGCCGTCCGGGGAGAGCACCACATCGCGCCGCTCCGGGACGGGCAGCTCCATCAGCGCCCGGTGGGCCGCGAGGGTGCGGTTGCCCTCCGGGATCCGGGCGTCCTCGGGGTGGTGCCGACGGTCGAGGGCGTGCCGGAACAGCTCTCCCTGCCAGGGCTTGGCCGGGTCGGGGGAGGCGTGCACGAGGTTGAGGACGTCACCGAAGCGGTAGCCCTTGGACGCGGTGTCGTACTTCAGGAGGGAGGTCGCGGAGTAGAGCCGGCGCACGGCGTCGGCGATGCCGCGCTTGACGGGCTTGGGCACGTTGCGCCCGTGCGTGGCCGTCCAGTACGCGAGCAGTTCGCCGGGCTCGTCGGGGCGCTGCAGCACGGAGTCCACGACCCGGCGGTTCGAGGGCCCGTCGGCGGCGCCCGCGTCGAGGCGCGCCTTGACGTACTCGGCGGCGCCGACGAGCGAGGCCGTCCGCATGTGCGCGTCCCCGCGGAGCCAGCGCAGCAGGCCGGCGGTCCACGCGGGGTCCTCGACGGCGAGCCGGCGCACGAGCGAGGCGAAGCGGTCGTCGCGGTTCTCGCCGCTCTCGTAGAAGGTCCGCTGCGTCACGAAGTTGGAGACGGCGAGCAGGAACAGCTCGGAGCGCGCATCGCGTTCGTAGCCGGGGCCGCCCTCGTGGGTGCGGGCGTGGCGGGTCGAGCGTACGGGCGAAGTGGGCTCGGCGGGCGCTGCCTTGAGTGCGCGCAGGTTGAAACGAGCCATGGTGAATCCCCCCGAATTCAAAGTGAGCGAGGAAAGCGGGGGAGGCCTGACGTGGGGGACGCCCGAGATCGAAGTCGGCGACGGACTGTGTCGACTGCTCTACCGAACTGAGCTACCGGCCGTGGCCGGGCGGGATTCGAACCCGCGACCCGTTGATCCGGAAGTAACCGTCGCCTGCGCACCGGACGTCCCCCACGCGTGCCTCCCGAGATCAAGGTGGCGGCGGCTTGGGATTCTCTGCGAAAGAAGGAGCCGCAGCCCGCGCACCGGGAGGTGCGTGACGTAGGTGTCCAGAGAACAAGGTCGGCGAAACCACATGGTGCTCTACCAGCTGAGCTACACCGGCCGAAGCCGGTGACGGGACTCGAACCCGCGGCCGCCCGATTATGAGTCGAAGTAGGTCTCGCCTTCGCACCTGGACGGGACTCACGTTAGGCGCCGGGGTCGGGATCCACCACGCAATTACGCAGCAGCGTCGGCACCATGACCGCCCCCCGTCCGTGCCGCGCGACAGCGGGACCCGGATCAGCCCCACCATCCGCGGAGCGCCGCCGCCGGCTCCGGGCCGCCGCCCGGCAGGGTGCAGCACTCCGGCCCGTCGTGCCGCCCCGCCGGGCCCGGACCACGCTCGCGCACCAGCAGCACGCAACCGTCCCTGATGATCACGGCGGCGACCCGGCGCCGAGCCGTCACACCACGCCCCGGCCCCCACCCGGCGTCCCGCCCGGTCCCTCTCCCCATCCGATCCGCTCGCGGGCCTCCATCAGGGCGAACCCGAGCAGGTTCAGCCCCCGCCAGCGCGCCGGGTCCAGGGCGCGCTCGTCGTCGGCCGCGAGCCCGATGCCCCAGATCCGGTCCAGCGGGCTGGCCTCGACCAGCACCCGGTTCCCCGTGCCCAACAGGAAAGCGGTGAGCTCCGGCGTGGAGGAGAACTTGTGCACGCTGCCCTCCACCACGATCCCGTACCGCTCGCGCTCCCATATCGCGTCGTCGAAGCCGCGCACGAGGCGCCCGGCCTTCTTCGCCTCGGCCGGGGTGCGTGCTTCCAGGGCCGCCCGCTCCGCTTCCGCGTCCCCGAACAGCCGGGCCTTCGCGGCCATCATCCAGTGCTCCGCCGTGTCGTAGCGGACGTCACCCACAGTGAACTCGGACGGCCACCACTGGCTCAGGCAGCTCGGGCCGAGGGTTCCGTCGGGCCTCGGACGGTGTCCCCAGAACGGCAGGAACTTGACGCGTTCACCACGGCTGACCTGCTCCGTCAGCTTCTCGATCATCTCCATGCACGCGAGTCTGACAGTCGCCACTGACACTTCGTACGGGATTTCGGGCGCGCCTCGACACATGGTCGACCGATTCCGTCGCGTAATCAAAAGGCAACAGCGGAATCACTTGGCCGAGTGGTTCTCCTCTGTCAGGATCGGCACTCAATTCGGGCTTTAGCTCGAACTGTAGCTACGGAGAGCGTGAGAGCGTGATGGGCAACCGCTTCCAGGTCAAAGACCGCTTCGCAGACGGCGCGCAGTACATCGACGGACAGCTGAGGGCCGGGACATCCGGCCTGTCACACACCGTGATCGATCCCGCCACCGGCGACGAGGTCCTCACCTACGAGCTGGCGAGCACCGCGGACGTCGACGAGGCCGTCGCCGCCGCCAAGCGGGCCTTCCCGGCCTGGTCCGGCGCCACCCCCGGCGAGCGCTCGGACGCGCTGCACCGGCTGGCCGCCGTCCTGGCCGAGCAGGCCGAGGACTTCGCGTACGCCGAGTCCCTCCAGTGCGGCAAGCCGATCAGGCTGTCCACGGAGTTCGACGTGCCGGGCACCATCGACAACACCGCCTTCTTCGCGGGCGCCGCCCGTCACCTCCAGGGGCAGGCGGCGGGGGAGTACTCGGGCGACCACACCTCCTACGTACGCCGCGAGGCCATCGGGGTCGTCGGCTCCATCGCGCCCTGGAACTACCCGCTCCAGATGGCCGCCTGGAAGATCCTCCCGGCGATCGCGGCCGGCAACACCATCGTGCTCAAGCCGGCCGAGCTCACCCCGCTGACCTCGCTGATGTTCGCGCAGGCGGCCAAGGAAGCGGGCCTGCCCGACGGCGTGATCAACATCGTCACGGGCGCCGGCCGCACGGCCGGTGAGCACCTGGTCGGCCACCCGGACGTCGTCATGACCTCCTTCACCGGCTCCACCGCGGTCGGCAAGCGGGTCGCCGAGGTCGCCACCGCCACCGTCAAGCGGCTCCACCTGGAGCTCGGCGGCAAGGCGCCCTTCGTGGTCTTCGACGACGCGGACGTGGAGGCAGCCGCCAACGGCGCCGTCGCCGCCTCCCTCATCAACACCGGCCAGGACTGCACGGCGGCCACCCGCGCCTACGTCCAGCGGCCGCTGCACGACGCCTTCGTCGCCCGCGTCGCCGAGCTGATGGAGACCGTACGCCTCGGCGACCCCTTCGACGCCGGCACCGACCTCGGCCCGCTGGTCTCCCACGCCCAGCGCGACCGCGTCGCCGGTTTCGTCGAGCGGGCCCGGGACTACGCCACCGTCGTCACCGGCGGCGAGATCCCCGGTGGGGAGTTGGCCGAGGGCGCGTACTACCGGCCCACCCTGATCACCGGGGCCGCCCAGGACAGCGAGGTCGTCCAGTCCGAGATCTTCGGCCCGGTCCTCGTCGTCCTGCCCTTCGACACCGACGACGAGGGCATCGCACTGGCCAACGACACCCCGTACGGGCTCGCCGCCTCCGCCTGGAGTCGTGACCTCTACCGGGCGAACCGGGCCACCCGGGAGATCCAGGCCGGCTGCGTCTGGGTCAACGACCACATTCCGATCATCAGCGAGATGCCCCACGGCGGCTACAAGGCCAGTGGATTCGGAAAGGACATGTCCGCCTACTCCTTCGAGGAGTACACGCAGGTCAAGCACGTGATGTTCGACAACACCGCGGTTGCCGCGAAGGACTGGCACCGCACGATCTTCGGGGACCGATAACACGCCCACCGCCCGACCAGCGGTACACCTCCCGAAAGGGCATTGAGCATGGAGCAGTTCGAGCCCGACCGCCTCTCGGAGGCGCAACTCGCCGCGATGCGACGCAGCCTCACCAGCGGGCGCGGCGCCCTCACCCGCCGCTCGCTGCTGCGCGCCTCCGGTGTCGGCGCGCTCACCCTCGGCGGTCTGTCCACCCTGGCCGGCTGTGGCATCCCGCCCGCCAAGCGCCAGGGGGACGCGGCAGCGGCGTCCGACGACCACTCGAACCAGGAGAAGGAGATCAACTTCTCCAACTGGACCGAGTACATGGACACCAGCGAGGACGAGAAGTCCCGTCCCACCCTCGAAGAGTTCACCAAGCGGACCGGGATCAAGGTCAAGTACACCGAGGACATCAACGACAACGTCGAGTTCTTCGGCAAGATCAAGCCCCAGCTCGCGGCCGGCCAGGACACCGGCCGCGACCTGATCGTCGTCACCGACTGGCTCGCCGCGCGCATCATCCGCCTGGGCTGGGCGCAGAAGCTCGACCCGTCCCACCTGCCCCACGCGTACGCCAACCTGATCCCGCAGTTCCGCAACCCGGACTGGGACCCGGGCCGCGCCCACAGCTACCCCTGGACCGGCATCGACACCGTCATCGCCTACAACACGAAGGCCACCGGCGGGAAGAAGGTCGACTCCGTCACCCAGCTGCTCGACGACCCCACCCTCAAGGGCCGCGTCGGCTTCCTCACGGAGATGCGCGACTCCGTCGGCATGACCCTGATCGACCAGGGCAAGAACCCGGCGAACTTCACCGACGCGGACTTCGACGCCGCCATCGGACGCCTCCAGAAGGGCGTGGACACCAAGCAGATACGTCGCTTCACGGGCAACGACTACACCGCGGACCTCGACAAGGGCGACCTCGCGGCCTGTCTCGCCTGGGCGGGCGACGTCATCCAGCTCCAGGCCGGCAACCCGGACATCCAGTACGCGATCCCGGCCCCCGGCTACATCACCTCCAGCGACAACCTCCTGGTCCCCGCGCAGGCCAGGCACAAGGGCAACGCGGAGAAGCTCATCGACTACTACTACGAGCCCGAGGTCGCGGCCCGGCTGGCCGCCTTCATCAGCTACGTCTGCCCGGTCGAGGGCGTCAAGGACGAGCTCGCCAAGATCGATCCCGCGCTCGCGGACAACCCCCTGATCGTCCCGGACAAGGCGATGGCCGCCAAGGCGCACGCCTTCCGCTCGCTCACCAGTGAGGAAGAGACGGCGTACGAAGAGAAGTTCGCCAAACTCATCGGCGCCTAGGCGCCCGGCCCCCCGAGCCCCTTCGACGGCCGGGCCCACCTCCGACCCCTCGACCACACCACCCCGGGACCCATCCATGACTGACAAGACCGAGGGCGGCGACGTCCGCCTCTCCGGGATCAGCAAGCACTACGGCTCCTTCACGGCCGTACAGCCGCTGGACCTCACCATCCCCCAGGGCTCCTTCTTCGCCCTGCTCGGCGCCTCGGGCTGCGGCAAGACGACCACCCTGCGCATGATCGCCGGCCTGGAGGACCCCTCCACCGGCACCGTCCACCTCGGCGACCGCGAGGTCACGGACCTGCCGCCGTACAAGCGCCCGGTGAACACGGTCTTCCAGAGCTACGCGCTCTTCCCGCACATGGACATCTTCGAGAACATCGCCTTCGGCCTGCGCCGCCGCGGCATCAAGTCGGTCAAGAAGCAGGTCGACGAGATGATCGACCTGGTCCAGCTCGGCGAGCACGCCCGCAAGAAGCCGCACCAGCTCTCCGGCGGCCAGCAGCAGCGCGTCGCCGTCGCCCGCGCCCTGATCAACCACCCGCAGGTACTCCTCCTCGACGAGCCCCTCGGCGCCCTCGACCTCAAGCTGCGCCGCCAGATGCAGCTGGAGCTCAAGCGGATCCAGACCGAGGTCGGCATCACCTTCGTGCACGTCACGCACGACCAGGAGGAGGCCATGACCATGGCCGACACCGTGGCCGTGATGAACGGCGGCCGCGTCGAGCAGCTGGGCGCCCCCGCCGAGCTCTACGAGAACCCGGGCACCACCTTCGTCGCCAACTTCCTCGGCACCTCCAACCTCATCGAGGCCTCCGTGGAGTCCGCCGGAACCGACATCGCCGTCTCCGCCTCCGGTACGAAGCTGCGGCTGCCCGCGGCCCGCTGCGCGACGACCCCGCGCGCCGGTGGAAAGCTGCTGGTCGGAGTGCGCCCGGAGAAGATCTCCCTGGTCCACGCCGACGAGGAGCACACCATAGGCGCCGGCCGCAACAAGATCACCGGCCGGATAGCCGCCACCTCCTTCATCGGCGTCTCCACCCAGTACGTGATCGACAGCCAGGTCTGCCCCGAGCTGGAGGTCTACGTCCAGAACATCGAGCGGGACGCCCGCCTGGTGCCCGGCGCCGAGGTCGTCCTCCACTGGAACCCGGACCACACCTTCGGGCTGGACGCCGACCAGGACATCGACGCGGGCATCGAGACCGTCGAGGAGAGCGCGTGACCGCCCCCGCCACCGACACGGCGCCGCCCCAGGCGCCCGCCTCGGCCGAACCCCCGGTGCACAAGCCGTCGGTGCGCAAGCGGCTGGTCCCGTACTGGCTGCTGCTCCCCGGCATCCTGTGGCTGCTGGTCTTCTTCGTGCTTCCGATGGTCTACCAGGCCTCGACCTCGGTGCAGACGGGCTCCCTCGAAGAGGGCTTCCGGGTCACCTGGCACTTCCAGACCTACTGGGACGCCTTCACCGAGTACTACCCGCAGTTCCTGCGCTCCCTGGCCTACGCCGGCACGGCGACCGTGCTGTGCCTGCTGCTCGGGTACCCGCTGGCCTACCTGATCGCCTTCAGGGCGGGTCGCCGGCGCAACCTGCTGCTGGTCCTGGTCATCGCCCCGTTCTTCACCAGCTTCCTGATCCGCACGCTGGCCTGGAAGACGATCCTCGCCGACGGCGGCCCGGTGGTCGGCGTCCTCAACAAGATCGGCTTCCTCGACGTCACCAGCTGGCTCGGGATGACCGAGGGCGACCGGGTGCTGGCCACGCCGCTCGCGGTGGTCTGCGGTCTGACGTACAACTTCCTCCCCTTCATGATCCTGCCGCTGTACTCCTCGCTGGAGCGCATCGACACCCGCCTCCACGAGGCGGCCGGGGACCTGTACGCGAAGCCGGCCACGGTCTTCCGCAAGGTGACCTTCCCGCTCTCCATGCCGGGCGTGGTCTCCGGGACCCTGCTCACCTTCATCCCGGCGAGCGGCGACTACGTCAACGCCGAACTCCTCGGCTCCACGGACACCCGCATGATCGGCAACGTCATCCAGTCGCAGTACCTGCGGATCCTCGACTACCCGACGGCGGCCGCGCTGTCCTTCATCCTCATGGCCATCGTGCTGATCATGGTCACCATCTACATCCGCCGTGCGGGGACGGAGGACCTGGTCTGATGCGCAAGAACCCACTCACCTGGCTGCGGCGCAACCTCGTGGTCATCGCCGGTCTCGGCACGCTCGCCTACCTGATCCTGCCGAACGTCGTCGTCACCGTCTTCTCCTTCAACAACCCCACCGGACGGTTCAACTACGCCTGGCAGGAGTTCTCGCTCGACGCCTGGAAGGACCCGTGCGGGGTCGCCGACATGTGCGGCTCGCTCTCGCTCTCGCTCCAGATCGCCCTGTGGTCCACCATCGTGGCGACCGCACTGGGCACCGCGATCGCCTTCGCGATGGTGCGCTACCGCTTCAAGGCGCGCGGCGCGGTCAACTCGCTGATCTTCCTGCCCATGGCCATGCCGGAGATCGTGATGGCGGCCTCGCTGCTCGCGCTCTTCCTGAACATGGGCATCGAGCTGGGCTTCTGGACGATCCTGATCGCCCACATCATGTTCTGCCTCAGCTTCGTCGTCGCCGCCGTCAAGGCGCGCGTGCTGTCCATGGACCCGCGCCTGGAGGAAGCCGCCCGCGACCTCTACGCGGGCCCGGTGCAGACCTTCGTACGGGTCACCCTGCCGATCGCCGCACCCGGAATCGCGGCGGGCGCGCTGCTCTCCTTCGCGCTCTCGTTCGACGACTTCATCATCACCAATTTCAACTCGGGCAACACCGTCACCTTCCCCATGTTCGTGTGGGGATCGGCCCAGCGCGGTACGCCTGTACAGATCAACGTCATCGGCACGGCGATGTTCGTCATCGCGGTGCTGGTGGTCCTCGCCGGCCAGATGGTCGGCAACCGCCGCAAGAAGGCACAGCCCAAGTAACACCCCGTAGGGAGTTGGAAGACATGGCCCCAGTCGCCATGCGTAGTGTTGCGAAATCCCTTTCCGAAGCGAAGCCGGTCTCGTACTGGCTGGACGACCCCGGCAGGCCCGCCCCCCGGCCGGCTCTCACCTCCGACGAGCGGTGCGACCTCCTCGTCATCGGTGCCGGCTACAGCGGCCTGTGGACCGCGCTCCTCGCCAAGGAGCGGGACCCGGAGCGGGACGTCGTCCTGATCGAGAGCAAGGAGGCGGGCTGGGCCGCCTCCGGCCGCAACGGCGGTTTCTGCGCGGCCTCCCTCACCCACGGCCTCGCCAACGGGCTCGCCCGCTGGCCCGGCGAGCTCGCCAAGCTGGAGGAGATGGGCGCGCGCAACCTCGACGCCATCGAGGAGGCGGTCGCCCGCTACGGCATCGACTGCGACTTCGAGCGCACGGGCGAGATCGACGTGGCCACCGAGCCGCACCAGGTCGAGGAGCTCAAGGAGCTGCACCGGGAGGCCGAGGCCGCCGGTCTGTCCGGCACCTCGGAGTTCCTCGACCAGGACGCGGTGCGCGCGGAGCTGAACTCCCCGACCTTCCTCGCGGGCGTCTGGGACCGCGACGGCGTCGCCATGCTCAACCCGGCGAAGCTCGCCTGGGGCCTCAAGCAGGCCTGCCTGGACCTCGGCGTGCGGATCTACGAGAACACCCCCGGCCTGAAGATGGCCTCGGCCGGCAAGGGGATGACCGTCCAGACCCCGTACGGCACGATCCTGGCGCGCCGGGTCGCCCTGGGCACCAACATCTTCCCGTCGCTGGTCAAGCGGATCCGCCCGTTCACCGTCCCGGTCTACGACTACGCGCTGATGACCGAGCCGCTGACCGAGGAGCAGCTGGCCTCCATCGGCTGGAAGAACCGCCAGGGCCTCGGCGACAGCGCCAACCAGTTCCACTACTTCCGGATCACCCGGGACAACCGGATCCTGTGGGGCGGCTACGACGCGATCTACCCCTACCGGGGGAAGCTCGACTCCGAGTACGACCACCGCCCGGAGACCTACCTCAAGCTCGCGGAGCACTTCTTCACCGCCTTCCCGCAGCTGGAGGGGCTGAAGTTCAGCCACGCCTGGGGCGGTGCGATCGACACCTGCTCGCGCTTCTCCGCCTTCTTCGGCACCGCGCACTCCGGAAAGGTCGCCTACGCCGCCGGCTACACCGGGCTCGGGGTGGGCGCCACCCGCTTCGGCGCGGACGTGATGCTGGACCTGCTGGACGGCGTCCCCACCGAGCGGACCCGTCTGGAGATGGTCCGCTCCAAGCCGATGCCGTTCCCGCCCGAGCCCTTCGCGTGGACCGGGATCACCCTCACCAAGTGGTCGCTGGCCCGTGCGGACGCCCGGGGCGGGCGACGCAACCTCTGGCTGAGGACGCTGGACCGCTTCGGGCTCGGCTTCGACAGCTGAGGCCCCGAGGACGCGCGTACGCCGGGGCGTCCCACCCCGGCGTACGACCCGGGCCTACCGTTCCTTCGCCCTGTGACCCGGTTCACCGCCACGGGTTGCCCGAACCCGCGTCATAGTCGCGCCCGGCCCCGCTCTCCCCTGGTGAGGACCTCACCAACAGGGAACGGAGGCCGGGCGATGACGATCCCGGAGACCAAGACGGCGGTGGAATGGCTGGCGTCGGTGGCACCCGACCCGGAGGCCTGCCGGTCCGAGTGGGAGCGCCACCCCCTCGGGGTGACGCTGCTGCCCGCCGGCCGGCGCTGGGACGTGCTGATCCTGCCCGGGGAGCTGGGGCGCGCCACCCTCGACGTACTGAAGACGCTCCTCGACCGGCCCGGCCCGGTGCTCGCCGATTTCGGCGACTCGCGGCTGGGCTTCTTCGTGCCCCCGGGCACGACCTCCCGCTGGCTCGGTACGGGCGTACGGGGAGCGGGGCGCGGGACCTGGATCGTGGTCCCGTACCCCGGTCGGGCCACGGGCGGGGTGCGCTGGCTGGTGGTCCCGGACGGCGAGGGGACCCTCACCGACACGGCGGTGCTGGA
Source organism: Streptomyces sp. NPDC001717 (assembly GCF_042892775.1). Lineage (NCBI taxonomy): Bacteria > Bacillati > Actinomycetota > Actinomycetes > Kitasatosporales > Streptomycetaceae > Streptomyces > Streptomyces sp. NPDC001717. Next base: position 149,616 of record NZ_JBIAUK010000014.1, read on the forward strand.
GCTCGCGATGCACGAGGCGGCCGCACGCGTGCTCACGAAGGAGGGCCGGAAGTCTTGACAAGGGTATTGGTCTGGACCATCTTGGGCGCCGCTGACCCCCTCCATCCCCCCACGCCCCGGAGGCAGTTGTGCGCAGAGCCATGTCCTTCCTCGGAGCCGCCGCGCTCGCCGTGGCCGGCTTCCTCGCCGCCGGGCCGCCCGCCGCGGCGGCCGACGCCGACCTGGTACGCAACGGCGGCTTCGAGACCGGCCTCGACGGCTGGAGCTGCTCGGCGGGCAGCGGAGCCGTCGTCACCACACCCGTCCACGGCGGCGGTTCGGCCCTTCGGGCCACTCCGGCCGGCCAGGACAACGCCCGCTGCTCCCAGACCGTCACCGTCAAGCCCGACTCGGCGTACACGCTGACCGCCTGGGTGCAGGGCGCCTACGTCTACCTCGGCGCGAGCGGCACCGGCACCACCGACGTCTCCACCTGGACCCAGACCCCGGGTGCCTGGAAGCAGGTGACGACCACCTTCCGCACCGGACCGTCGACCACCTCCGTGACGGTCTACACCCACGGCTGGTACGGCCAGCCGGCCCACTTCACCGACGACCTCACCCTCGTCGGACCCGACCCCGGCGGCACCGGCGAGACCAAGCCCCCGGCCGCCCCCACCGGCCTGACCGCCTCCGCCGGCTCGTCGAGCGCGATCGCCCTGTCATGGACGGCCGTGCCCGGAGCCACCTCGTACACCGTCCACCGGGACGGCGCCGCGCCCCTGTCCGTCACCACCACCTCGGCGACGGTCACCGGCCTCGCCGCCTCCACCACGTACACCTTCCAGGTCGGCGCGGTGAACGCGGCGGGCGAGTCCCCGAAGAGCGCCCCCGTCTCCGCGACCACCACGAGCGGCGGCGGTGGCGGTGGCGGGCTCCCCGCGCACGCGCTCGTCGGCTACCTGCACGCGAGCTTCGCCAACGGTTCCGGGTACGTCCGGATGGCCGACGTACCCGACTCCTGGGACGTCATCGACCTCGCCTTCGGCGAACCCACCTCGGTGACCTCCGGCGACATACGCTTCCGCCGCTGCCCGGTCACCGAATGCCCGAACGTGGAGTCGGAGGCCGAGTTCAAGGCGGCCGTCAAGGCCAAGCAGGCGGCGGGCAAGAAGGTGCTCATCTCCATCGGCGGCCAGAACGGCCAGGTCCAGCTCGGGACCACCGCCGCCCGCGACGCCTTCGTCTCCTCCGTCTCGAAGATCATCGACGAGTACGGCCTCGACGGCCTCGACATCGACTTCGAGGGCCACTCGCTCTCCCTGGCCACCGGGGACACCGACTTCAGGGCCCCCACCACCCCCGGAATCGTCAACCTGATCTCGGCCGTGAAGACCCTGAAGGCCAGGTACGGCCCCGGCTTCGTCCTGACCATGGCCCCCGAGACCTTCTTCGTCCAGCTGGGATACCAGTACTACGGCTCGGGCCCCTGGGGCGGCCAGGACCCGCGGGCCGGCGCCTACCTGCCGGTCATCCACGCCCTGCGCGACGACCTCACCCTGTTGCACGTCCAGGACTACAACTCGGGCTCGATCATGGGCCTCGACGGCCAGTACCACTCCATGGGCGGCGCGGACTTCCACATCGCCATGACCGACATGCTGCTCACCGGCTTCCCGGTGGCCGGCAACACCGCCCGCGTGTTCCCGCCGCTGCGCCCGGACCAGGTCGCCATCGGCCTGCCGGCCACGCCCAACGCGGGCAACGGGCACACCTCGCCCGCCGAGGTGGACAAGGCCCTGGACTGCCTGACGAAGAAGACGAACTGCGGCGGCTACCAGACCCACGGCACCTGGCCCGCCCTGCGCGGCCTGATGACCTGGTCCATCAACTGGGACCGCTTCGGGGGCGGGGAGTTCAGCCGGAACTTCGACGCGTACTTCGGCGGCTGACCCACCGCACCCAGAGCACCAGGGGCGCGCACAGCAGGAGGCTGGCCACCACGTCCAACGGCCAGTGCCAGCCCCGTACGACGAGACCCGCGGCCGTCGCCCCCGTCAACACGAGGGCGACGGCCGTCGGCCAGGCCCGGCGGGTGTGGGGGCGCAGCAGCACGGCCGCCCCGAAGTAGGCGACGGCGGCGGTGGCGGTGTGGCCGGAGGGGTAGTAGCCGGCGGCCCAGGGCTCCAGGGGACCCGGCCGGGCGGTCCACTCCTTCAGCGGGATGACCAGGGCCGGCACCAGGGCCATCGCCAGGCCGGCGGCGCCCGCGGCGAGGTACCGGCCGCGCCGGGCCGCGTAGACCATGGCCAGTACGAGGACGGGCACGGCGACCGGGATGTTGCCCAGGTCCGCGAGGCGCTCGGTCAGCGGGTCCGGGAGGGTGCGCACCAGGGCGCGACTGAGCGCGTGATCCGGGGTCAGCAGCGGGCCCGACGCGAGCACTTGCCAGGTGATCAGGGCGAAGAGGCCGAGGAGGCCGGCGCAGAGCGCCGGGAGAATGGCCGGCCGTCCCGGAACAGGGGGGGTGGTTCCGGGACGGCCGCCCGGATCGGGTTGCCGTACGCCCCGGGGGGTTTGGGGCGGACGGCTGTCCGATCGGCGAGGAGTGTGCGCGAACGCATGCCCAGTGCGGCGCTGGGGAAGCCCGGTACTGGTTTCGCCCCCGATTTCCCGGGAGCGGGGTGTCTCACTCATCTGCAGAAACCGTACGGCAGAGGAAAGGGGACCGACAGCACGAACGCGCTCTTGCCATCGGCCCCCCACAGCTTCTTCACAGCGCCCGACCGTTACCGCGGGTACCGGGCGGGCGCTGCGATCGGACGTTCTAGACGTTCGATCAGATCTCCGTGCCGATGCCGGCGAACGCGGCCTCGATGAGGTCCAGGCCCTCGTTCAGCAGGTCCTCGCCGATCACGATCGGCGGCAGGAAGCGGAGCACGTTGCCGTAGGTGCCGCAGGTGAGGACGAGCAGGCCCTCGGCGTGGCAGGCCTTGGCGAGCGCGCCGGCCGCCTCCGGGAACGGGGTCTTGGAGACCGGGTCCTTCACGAGCTCGATCGCGATCATGGCGCCGCGGCCGCGGATGTCGCCGATGATGTCGTACTTCTCCTGCATCGCGGCCAGGCGGGACTTCATGACGGACTCGATCTTCTTCGCCGCGGCGTTGAGGTCGAGCTCCTTCATGGTCTCGATGGAGCCGAGCGCACCGGCGCACGCCACCGGGTTGCCGCCGTAGGTGCCGCCCAGGCCACCCGCGTGGGCGGAGTCCATGATCTCGGCGCGGCCGGTCACCGCGGCGAGCGGCAGACCGCCCGCGATGCCCTTGGCGGTGGTGATCAGGTCGGGGACGATGCCCTCGTCCTCACACGCGAACCACTGGCCGGTGCGGCAGAAGCCGGACTGGATCTCGTCGGCGACGAAGACGATGCCGTTCTCGTTGGCGAACTTCACGATCGCCGGGAGGAAGCCCTTGGCCGGCTCGATGAAGCCGCCCTCGCCGAGGACCGGCTCGATGATGATCGCGGCGACGTTCTCGGCGCCGATCTGCTTGGTGATGTTGTCGATCGCCATGGCGGCGGCCTCGGGGCCACAGTTCTCGGCACCGGTGGGCCAGCGGTAGCCGTAGGCGACCGGGACGCGGTAGACCTCGGGGGCGAACGGTCCGAAGCCCTGCTTGTACGGCATGTTCTTCGAGGTCAGCGCCATCGTGAGGTTCGTACGGCCGTGGTAACCGTGGTCGAAGACGACGACGGCCTGGCGCTTGGTGTACGCACGGGCGATCTTGACGGCGTTCTCGACGGCCTCGGCGCCGGAGTTGAACAGCGCCGACTTCTTGGCGTGGGTGCCGGGGGTCAGCTCGGCCAGCGCCTCGCAGACCTCGACGTAGCCCTCGTACGGGGTGACCATGAAGCAGGTGTGGGTGAAGTCGGCGAGCTGCGCGGAGGCGCGGCGCACGACGGCCTCGGCGGAGGCGCCGACGGAGGTCACGGCGATGCCGGAGCCGAAGTCGATCAGGCGGTTGCCGTCGACGTCCTCGATGATGCCGCCGCCCGCGCGGGCCGTGAAGACGGGGAGCACGGAGCCCACGCCGCCGGCCACGGTCTCAAGGCGGCGGGCCTGCAGCTCCTGCGACTTGGGGCCGGGGATCGCGGTGACGAGCTTGCGCTCCTGCGGGACAGCGGTCATAGGGAGCTCCCTGGGGGTGATTTCGGACGCACTTGTGTCTTTGTCCGCAGGCTAGGCCCGGGGGAGGGGGTCCTGCATGCTCCGTTCGGGAGTGGTGCCCGCGTGTCCTTGTCCGTGGCGGCCATAGGAGGGATGTGCGGCGTGTCTTGTGGATCATGACCGGGTACGGGCCGAAGGCGCGGGCCGGGCACTAGATTGAGCGGCGCAGCACCGGAACTGGCAGGGGGCAGGGGTTCATGGACACCGAGGGCACGCACGACGGACGGACGACCCACCCGGGCCACGTCCCCAGGCCGGCGGCCCCGCCCGCACCCGCGGGTGCTCCCCCGAAGCCGCCCGTACCGCCGCCCCCCGCGCACGCGCCGGCCCAAGGGCCGACGTTCGAGCAGTGGTTGTCCGCTCCTCGTGCGGGCACCGACCCGGGCGTGTGGAGGACCGGTCCGACTCGGGGTGCCGCACGTGAGGCAGTGGACGTCCGCCAGCTCCGCAATCGCGCGATCCTGGCCTTCCTCGGCTGCGTCCTCGTGTGGCGGCTCACGATGTACGGAGCCGTTCCCTACTCGTCCTTCCTGCTGGTGCTCTTCACACCCGGAGACTGGTGGGGCGGTCTCGACAACCTGCCGGTCGACGATCGGGGCCTCATCGCGATGGAGGTCTACGAGCTGATCCTCACGGGTGGCCTCGTCTACGGCTTCGCCCGACTGGGCAACTGGCGGACCGCCTTCGAGCGCGTGGTGGCGGACCGCGGACGGCCGGCCGCGGCGCTCGGCGCGGCGCTCGGCGCGCTGTTCGTGGTGATGGTCTTCAGGACCCATCTCGTAAGGGCCGAGGACCTCGCCTTCGGGCACCTGCCGTACTCGGAGATGGGTCGAGTCACCTCGGCGGTCGTCCAGTGGCTCCTCTACGCCCTCATCTACCTGCCGGTCATCGTGTTCTTCGTGCGGCTCGCCGACTGGTCCGGCCGGGGCCGAGCCACTCGGGCGGAAGCCGCGGCCGCACGGGCGGCCGCGCAGTCGGGGCGGAGCACGGACCCGGCCACCTGGGCGGAAGTGCGCGCCGCGGGGCTGGTCGAGACGGCCGAGAGGCTGGAGGCCGAGATCAGGGCCGGGCGGATGAACGACGTGGACTACGCCCGCATCGGCCGGGCCTGGGAGTCCGTGCAAGCCGATCCCAGCCGGCTGCGGGCCTTCGCCGATGCCGTGCGGGACAAGGGCGCCGCCGCCTGTGGGCACCCTTCCGGGGCGCGGGACCTGCCCGTCAGGGCCGCGCGGCACGATCTGCTGGTGCGGCAGGTGCGCCTCGGCACCGTCGAGGACGAGCCGCGCAACCCCTACGCCCGCCGCGGCACCGGCCTCGCCCTCGATCCCGCGGTGCTCGGCACATCCCTCCTCGCCGTCGGGCCCTCCGGGGCCGGCAAGACGGGCCGCCTCGTGCGGCCCGTCGTCGAGTCGCTCGCGCTGCAGGCGCTCGCCGGGCAGGCGGCCGTCGTCGCCGTCGGGGCGGCCGGCGCGCAGCTCGGGCCCGACGCCGCCTACGACGTCGTCGTCCGCGTCGGCGACCCCGAATCCGTCTACGACCTCGACCTCTACGGCGGCACCACCGACCCCGACGAGGCCGCCACCCTGCTCGCGGAGGGCTTCGTCGGAGACGTCCCCGGCATCGACGTGCGCCGCGCCGCGACCGCCCTCGCGCAGCTCCTCGGGCCCTTCCGGACGGCGTACGGGCGCTTCCCCTCCGTGCCCGAGCTGCGCGGGCTGCTCGACCAGGCGCGCCCGGCCCTCGACGGGCTGCGCCGCGCCCTGGAGGACGCCGGGGACGCGGGGGCGCACGCCATGCTCCGCGACCTCGACGCGCGGGAGCGGCAGTACGGGGCCCACGGCGACCCCGGGCCGGCCCTCGCCGACCGGGTGGCCCTGCTGGACCGGCCCGCCTTCGCCGGTTTCTTCGACACCACCGGGCAGGGGCGGCCCTTCTCCCTGCGCGCCCTGGAACACCCGATCCGGGTCCGGGTCGACCTGCCCGAGCGTGCGCACGCCGACGCCTCCCGGATGCTGGCCCGGCTGCTGCTCGCCCAGTTCAACGCCGCCGCGGCGGCCCGCACCGACCGCTCCCTCTTCGCCCTGCTCGCGCTGGACGACGCCTCCCACACCCTGACCCCGGAGACCGTGCGCGGCGTACAGCGGCTGCGCTCCGCCAACGCCGGAGTGCTGCTCACGCTGCGCACGCTGGACGACGTACCGGAGGCCCTGCGCATTCCGCTGCTCGGGGCGGTCGGCTGCCGGATGGCCTTCTCCGGGGTCACCACCTGGGACGGCCGGCGGTTCGCCGAGGCCTGGGGCACCGAGTGGGTCGAGACCCGCGACGTCACCCACCGCACCGTCTTCGCCGACCAGCCGCTGACCCGGGCCATCCACACCTTCCGCAAGCTCGTCACGGGCAAGGCTGTCACCACCGACGCGGTGACCGTGCGCCAGGTCGAGCGCGAACGCTGGTCCGCGTCCGACCTCGCGCACGCCGTGCCCCCGGGGTCCGCCGTGCTGTCGCTGACCTCGGTCCGCGGGGAGCGGGCGGCGCCGCTGCTGGTACGGCTGGCCGGATCGGCCTGAACCACACCCGGACCCATACGAGGTGGCAGAATCGAGGGGAGCCGTTCATACGCCACGGCGAAAAGCCCTGCGGTCGTTCTGGTGGCCTGTAGGCCTCCGTTCCGCCCTCCCCTCCGCCGACCCCTCCCGCTAAGGCTCCTGGTAACCGATGCCGCTCACCCTCGCCTCACTCGTCCAGCACTCGGCGCTCAAGCTCGGCGTCCGGGCGGGGCAGAGCCGCCTCGACACCCCCGTGCGCTGGGCCCACGTCAGCGAGCTCGCCGACCCCGTCCCCTACATGGAGGGCGGGGAGCTGCTGCTGATCACCGCGATGAAGCTGGACGCGGAGGATCCCGAGGAGATGCTCCGCTACGTGCGGCGCCTCGCCGCCGCCGGAGTCGTCGGCATCGGCTTCGCGATCGGGGTCAACTACGAGGCGATCCCCGAAGCCCTGGTCGAGGCCGCGCGGGCCGAGGAGATGCCGCTGCTGGAGGTGCCGCGCAAGACCCCCTTCCTCGCGATCAGCAAGGCCGTCTCCGCGGCCCTCGCGGCGGACCAGTACCGGGCCGTCACCGCCGGTTTCGAGGCGCAGCGGGAGCTGACGCGGGCCGCGCTCTCCGCCGAGGGCCCCGCCGAACTGCTCGGCAAGCTGGCGGCGCACGTGCACGGGTGGGCCGCGCTCTACGACACCTCGGGCGCCGTCGTCGCCGCGGCCCCCGACTGGGCGGCCCGCCGCGCCGCCCGGCTGACCCCCGACGTGGAGCGGCTGCGCGACCGGCCCGCGCCCGCCAGCGCGGTGGTGGGCGGCGCCGAGGACCGGGTCGAGCTCCAGTCGCTCGGCACCGGGCGGCGGGCCCGCGGTGCGCTGGCCGTCGGCACCGCCGCCCCGCTGGGCACGGCCGAGCGGTACGCGGTGCACTCCGCCGTCGCCCTGCTCACCCTCACCACCGAACGCTCCCGCTCCCTGCACGACGCCGAGTCCCGGCTGGGCGCGGCGGTGCTGCGGATGCTGCTGGCGGGCGAGGCGGAGCACGCCCGGTCCGTGGCCGGGGACCTGTACGGGGTCCTCCTGGAGGCGCCCTTCCGGCTGATCGTGGCCGAACCGGCGCTCCCCGGCACGGCCCAGCCCGAAGGCCTGGCCCTGCTGACGGACGCCGTCGAGTCCGCGGCCGCCCGTACCGGCGAGGCGCTGCTGGTGGTGCCCGAGCCGGGCCGACTCGTGGTGCTGGCCGCCGACGCCGGTTCGGCCGTACAGGCGTGCGTGGACCACGCGGAGGCACTGGAGGCCAGGCGCGGCCGGGACACGAACGGCCCGGAGCCCGACGAACTGGTGGTCGGCCTGTCCGCACCGGCCGGACCCGGCACCGTGGCGGCCGCCCTGAAACAGGCCGACCAGGCCCTCGCCGTGGCCCGCAGGCGCGGCCGGCCGATGGTCGAGCACGAGGACATGGCGGCGGGTTCGGTCCTGCCGCTGCTCGCCGACGACGCCGTACGCGCCTTCGCCGAGGGCACGCTGCGGGCCCTGAAGGATCACGACGCGACGGGCCGGGGCGACCTGGTGGCCTCCCTGCAGGCCTGGCTGTCCCGGCACGGCCAGTGGGACGCGGCCGCCGCCGACCTCGGCGTCCACCGGCACACCCTGCGCTACCGGATGAAGCGCGTCGAGGAGATCCTCGGCCGCTCCCTGGAAGACCCGGACGTACGCATGGAGCTGTGGCTCGCCCTCAAGGCCAGCTCGACCCCCTCGTAAAGGCCGGCGCGGCCCCCTCGCGGGAGCCGCACCGGCAGGGCCCGCACAGGCCGGGCCGCCCGGGACAGTGACAAACCGGCGCGCCCCCGACACCAGGTACTACACCCCGGATAAACGCCGAATCCCCGCCGGAGTCCTACGGTGGAGGGGACAAGGACCCACCGCACACTCCGAAGGGCCGGGATTCGCATGACTTCCACCCACGCCTTCTGGCTCGCCGGCCGCCAGGCCACCGGCGAGGACAGCTTCGACGTCCACTCCCCGTGGGACGGACGCCTCGTCGGCACCGTCAGCGTGCCCACCGACGCGCAGGTCGAAGAGGCCGTGGCCGCGGCGTACGCCGTGACGGCGGAGTTCTCCGCGACCCCCGCCCACGTACGGGCCGCCGCCCTGGACCACGTGTCCAAGCGGCTCGTCGAGCGCACCGAGGAGATCGCCCAGCTGATCTCCGCCGAGAACGGCAAGCCCATCAAGTGGGCCCGCGGTGAGGTCGGCCGTGCGGTGTCCGTGTTCCGCTTCGCCGCCGAAGAGGCCCGCCGCTTCAACGGCGGAGAGGCCCAGCGCCTCGACACCGACGCCGGTGGCGTCGGCCGTCTCGCCCTGACCCGCCGCTTCGTCAAGGGTCCGGTCCTCGGCATCGCGCCGTTCAACTTCCCGCTGAACCTGTGCGCCCACAAGGTGGCCCCCGCCATCGCCGTCGGCGCTCCGATCATCCTCAAGCCCGCCCCGGCCACGCCGCTCTCCGGCCTGATCCTGGGTGAGCTGCTCGCCGAGACCGACCTCCCGGCCGGCTCCTGGTCGGTCCTGCCGGTCGCGAACGACAAGATGCCGGCCCTGGTGAAGGACGAGCGCCTGCCCGTCATCTCCTTCACCGGTTCCGACACCGTCGGTTACGCCATCCAGCAGTCGGTGCCCCACAAGCACTGCACGCTGGAGCTCGGCGGCAACGCCGCGGCCGTCGTCCTGGACGACTGGTCCTCCGAGGAGGACCTCGACTGGGCCGCGACCCGTATCGCGACCTTCTCGAACTACCAGGCCGGCCAGTCCTGCATCTCCGTGCAGCGCGTGATCGCCGACGCCTCCGTCTACGACCGCCTCGTGGAGAAGGTCGTCGCGAAGGTCCAGGCGCAGGTCACCGGCGACCCGAACGACGACGCCACCGACGTCGGCCCCCTCGTCTCCGAGGACGCCGCCAAGCGTGTCGAGTCCTGGGTCGACGAGGCCGTCTCCGCGGGCGCCAAGCTCCTCACCGGCGGCAAGCGCGAGGGTGCCTCGTTCGAGCCCACCGTCCTGGCCCACGTCCCGGACGGCGTCAAGCTCGCCACCGAAGAGGTCTTCGGCCCGGTCCTGACCCTGCTGAAGGTCGAGAACACCGACGAGGCCTTCGCCGCCGTCAACGACTCGAAGTTCGGCCTGCAGACCGGCGTCTTCACCCGCAACGTCCAGACCGCGTTCCGCGCCCACCGCGAGCTCGAGGTCGGCGGTGTGATCGTCGGCGACGCGCCGTCCTACCGCGCCGACCAGATGCCGTACGGCGGCGTCAAGCAGTCCGGTGTGGGCCGCGAGGGCGTCCGCTACGCGATGGACGACTACACGTACGAGCGAGTCCTGGTCCTGACCGGCCTCGACATCTGATCTCGTACGGCCACTGAGCCGACGGCCGGAGCCTACTGTGCGGGGGCTCCGGCCGTCTCCTTTTCATCCACCCGGCCCAGCCGGGATTTTCCCCGCGCCGTGAAACGGGTACGTCTGACAGGTAGTACCGGCCGGTAGGCCGGTTCCACCCGACTCCCGCGGCGAGGTGAGCCCGCTCATGTCCGCAACACAGCCCGCACGTCCCGTAACGCCCAAGGTGACCGAGCGCGAGGCACGGCAGGTCGCGGAAGCGGCCCGGGAACAGGACTGGCGCAAGCCCAGCTTCGCCAAGGAGCTCTTCCTGGGGCGGTTCCGCCTCGACCTGATCCATCCCCACCCGCTCCCCGCCGACGAGGACGTCCGGCGCGGCGAGGCCTTCCTGGCCCGGCTGCGGGATTTCTGCGAGACCTCCATCGACGGGGCGCGCATCGAGCGCGAGGCGAAGATCCCCGACGAGACCGTGCGCGCGCTCAAGGAGCTCGGCGCACTCGGCATGAAGATCGACCCCAAGTACGGCGGCCTCGGCCTGACCCAGGTCTACTACAACAAGGCCCTCGCCCTCGTCGGCTCCGTCAGCCCCGCCATCGGCGCCCTGCTCTCCGCCCACCAGTCGATCGGCGTGCCCCAGCCGCTGAAGATGTTCGGCACGCAGGCCCAGAAGGACGCCTACCTCCCGCGCTGCGCCACCACCGCCATCAGCGCCTTCCTGCTCACCGAACCGGACGTCGGCTCCGACCCGGCCCGGCTGGCCACCACGGCCGTGCCCGACGGGGACGACGCGTACGTGCTCGACGGCGTGAAGCTGTGGACGACCAACGGGGTCGTCGCCGACCTCCTCGTCGTGATGGCCCGGGTGCCGAAGAGCGAGAACCACCGCGGCGGCATCACCGCCTTCGTCGTCGAGGCCGACTCGCCCGGCATCACCGTCGAACACCGCAACGCCTTCATGGGCCTGCGCGGCCTGGAGAACGGCGTCACCCGCTTCCACCGGGTGCGGGTCCCCGCCGACCAGCGCATCGGAGCCGAGGGCGCCGGCCTCAAGATCGCCCTGACCACCCTGAACACCGGCCGGCTCTCGCTGCCGGCCATGTGCGTCGGCGCCGGCAAGTGGTGCCTGAAGATCGCCCGCGAGTGGGCCGGAGTGCGCGAGCAGTGGGGCCGCCCCGTCGCGGAGCACGAGGCCGTCGGCGCCAAGATCTCCTTCATCGCCGCGACCACCTTCGCCCTGGAAGCTGTCGTCGACCTCGCCTCCCAGATGGCGGACGAGGACCGCAACGACATCCGCATCGAGGCCGCCCTCGCCAAGCTCTACGGCTCCGAGATGGCCTGCCTGATGGCCGACGAACTCGTCCAGATCCGCGGCGGCCGCGGCTTCGAGACCGCGGAATCCCTGGCCGCCCGCGGGGAGCGGGCCGTACCGGCCGAACAGATGCTCCGCGACCTGCGCATCAACCGGATCTTCGAGGGCTCGACGGAGATCATGCACCTGCTGATCGCCCGCGAGGCCGTCGACGCCCACCTGTCGGTGGCCGGCGACCTCATCGACCCCGAGAAGGCGCTCGGCGACAAGGCGAAGGCGGGCGCCCGCGCCGCCGGGTTCTACGCCCGCTGGCTGCCCAGGCTCGCCACCGGCGCCGGCCAGGTCCCCGGCACGTACCGCGCCTTCCACCCCGCAGGCCACCCCGACCTCGCCACCCACCTGCGCTACGTCGAACGTGGCGCCCGCAAACTCGCCCGCTCCACCTTCTACGCGATGTCCCGCTGGCAGGGCCGCATGGAGACCAAACAGGGCTTCCTCGGCCGCGTCGTCGACATCGGCGCCGAACTCTTCGCGATGAGCGCGGCCTGCGTCCGCGCCGAGCACCTGCGCGCCACCGGAGACCACGGCCGCGAGGCCTACCAGCTCGCCGACGCCTTCTGCGAGCAGTCCCGGCTCCGCGTCGAGGAACTCTTCGGCCGCCTCTGGTCCAACACAGACGACCTCGACCGCAAGGTCGTCGCCGGCGTCCTGACCGGCACCTACGCCTGGCTCGAAGAAGGGATCATCGACCCCTCCGGCGACGGCCCCTGGATCGCGGACGCCACCCCCGGCCCCTCCACCCACCCGAACGTCCACCGCCCCATCCGCTGACTCCCGGCCCGTCGACTGAGATCATCTCCGCACGCGCAAAGGCGTACCGGAGCGGCGACGGGGAATCGGATGCATGTGGACGTCGACAGACAGAGCAGGCGGCTGGCCTGGTGCGTGGCACTACTCCTGCGCCACGCACCGGACACCGTCACGGCGAACCTGCTCGGCCGCCTCGACCCGTCCACCCGCCGTTACCTGAGCCGCGACGAACACCTCCCGGCCCCCGTCGTCACGCTCCTGCTGCGCGACGGCACCGAAGAGGACCGACGCACCATCGCCCGCAACCCGCACGTACGGGGCCGCCCCCTGCCCGGCCTGCCCGGCCCCGCACGGTACGCGCGCCGCCCCGCCCCCTCCCCGGAACTCCTCGCCACGCTCGGCTCCGAGCTGGGCCGTGAGCTCGGCCCCGACGCACCGCCCCTGACGGGCGAGGAGGTCCTCACCCTGCTGCGCCGCCACGGCGCCCACCGGCCGCGCATCCCGCTCGACGTACTGGCCCTGCCCCACGCGCTCGACCCCGGGGCCCTGCTGCGCGAGCACGCCCGCGCCCCGCTGCCGCCCGGTTCGGCCGAGGCGCTGCTGCTCGTGGGCGGGCTCGGCCGGGAGGAGTGCCTCGCCCTGCTCGACACGCGCGCGCAGACCTCGTACGGGCCCCACTGGCACCGGCCCGCCGTCCGAGCCGTCCGCACCGGCACCCTCACCTTCGACGAGCTCGCGCAGTCCGTGGCCCCGGCCCACCGGGCCCTGCTGCTCGGCCAGGCGCACGCCACCGGTCGCTTCGCCTGGAACCTCGACGAGTGGGCGGGGATGCGCACGGCACTGCGGCGGGTGCTGCGCCCCGCGCTGGGCGACGACCCGCGCCTGTGGGCGGAGCTGCACCGGCACGCCCACGCGTTCCCCGGCACCCTCCCGGAGCTGGCCGCCGCGGTGGCCGCCGGGACCGTGCCCGTGCCGGCGGGGCCGGCCGTGCCCGCCGTGCCCGGTCTCACCCGGGCGATCGACGCGCTGGCCCCCCGCTCCGTCCCGCCGGGCGACGCTCCGGAGCGCGAACTGGCCCTGGCCAGCCTCGCCGTGCCCAACGCCATGGGCGACCTCGGCGAGGACATCCGCTGGGTCCGCGCCTGCCTGGACGGCGGCGTGCTCACCGGCACCGACGTCATCCGGCACAAGGCCCCCGCCGCCTGGGCCCTGGACGAGGACCACTGGCTCGGGGACGTGGACCACCCCGACCGGCACGACCGCCCGCAGGCCGTGCTGGACGCCCGGGCCGAGGCGGACCGGCTCTTCGAGGCCGCGCTGCGCGGGGACACCGGGGCCTGGTGGCGCGCGGCCCGCTCGCTCCCCGAGTTCGCCGGAACCCTGCCCGAGCTCCTCGCCGCCGTCGTCCAGGGGGACTCCGTGTCCAAGCCGTCGTGAGTTGCGGCAACAATGGGGGCATGAGCGACAGCCCAGCCCCCCTCGCCGACCCGCACCTCCTCTTCGACCCCGCGGCCGGCCGCCGGGACATCGTCATCCTCGGGTCCACCGGCTCCATCGGCACCCAGGCCATCGACCTGGCCCTGCGCAACCCCGACCGGTTCCGCGTGACCGCGCTGTCCGCCGCCGGCGGGCGGGTCGCACTGCTGGCCGAGCAGGCCCGCCGGTTGCGGGTCGAGAAGGTCGCCGTCGCCCGCGAGGACGTCGTACCGGCCCTCAAGGAGGCGCTGAACGCCCAGTACGGGGCCGGAGAGCAGCTGCCCGAGATCCTGGCCGGGCCCGACGCCGCGACCGAGCTCGCCGCCTCCGAGTGCCACACCGTCCTCAACGGCATCACCGGCTCCATCGGCCTCGCGCCCACCCTCGCCGCGCTGCGCGCGGGCCGCACGCTGGCCCTCGCCAACAAGGAGTCGCTGATCGTCGGCGGCCCGCTGGTCAAGGCCCTCGCGAAGCCCGGCCAGATCATCCCCGTGGACTCCGAGCACGCGGCCCTCTTCCAGGCCCTCGCCGCCGGCACCCGGGCCGACGTCCGCAAGCTCGTGGTCACCGCCTCCGGCGGTCCCTTCCGCGGCCGCACCCGCGCCGAGCTGGCCGCCGTCACCGTCGAGGACGCCCTGGCACACCCCACGTGGGCGATGGGCCCGGTCATCACCGTCAACTCGGCGACGCTGGTCAACAAGGGGCTGGAGGTCATCGAGGCGCACCTTCTCTACGACATCCCCTTCGACCGCATCGAGGTCGTCGTCCACCCGCAGTCCTACGTCCACTCGATGGTGGAGTTCACGGACGGCTCCACCCTCGCCCAGGCGACCCCGCCGGACATGCGCGGTCCCATCGCGATCGGCCTCGGCTGGCCCCAGCGGATCCCGGACGCCGCCCCCGCCTTCGACTGGACCAAGGCGTCCACCTGGGAGTTCTTCCCGCTGGACACCGAGGCCTTCCCGTCGGTGGGCCTGGCCCGGCACGTCGGGACCCTCGGCGGCACCGCACCGGCTGTGTTCAACGCGGCCAACGAGGAGTGCGTCGAGGCGTTCCTGGCCGGCCGGCTGCCGTTCACAGCAATCATGGATACGGTCTCTGCCGTGGTAGGTGAGCACGGGACGCCGGCGTCGGGAACTTCCCTGACCGTCGAGGACGTCCTTGAAGCAGAGGCCTGGGCCAGGGCCCGGGCGCGGGAGATGGCGGCTCGGGCCGCCGTGGAGGCGCGCGCATGACAGTTCTGATGACGGTGCTCGGGGTCGTGATCTTCGCCTTCGGCCTGCTGGTCTCCATCGCCTGGCACGAGCTGGGGCACCTCTCCACGGCCAAGCTCTTCGGCATCCGCGTACCGCAGTACATGGTCGGCTTCGGCCCGACCGTCTGGTCGCGGAAGAAGGGCGAGACCGAGTACGGGATCAAGGCCATCCCGATGGGTGGCTACATCCGCATGATCGGGATGTTCCCGCCCGGCGAGGACGGCAAGGTGACCGCCCGGTCCACCTCGCCGTTCCGGTCGATGATCGAGGACGCCCGCTCGGCCGCGTACGAGGAGCTCCAGCCCGGCGACGAGAGCAGGCTCTTCTACACGCGCA
Organism: Streptomyces sp. NPDC001717; assembly: GCF_042892775.1. NCBI lineage: Bacteria > Bacillati > Actinomycetota > Actinomycetes > Kitasatosporales > Streptomycetaceae > Streptomyces > Streptomyces sp. NPDC001717. Next base: position 164,929 of record NZ_JBIAUK010000014.1, read on the forward strand.
AGCCGTGGAAGCGCGTGATCGTGATGTTCGCCGGACCGTTCATGAACCTGGTCCTGGCCGTGGCGATCTTCGTCACCACCCTGATGACCTTCGGGCTGAACACGCAGACCACCTCGGTCCAGACGGTCTCGGACTGCGTCATCCAGCAGAGCGAGAAGCGCGACAAGTGCGCCCCCGGCGACCCCGCCGCCCCGGCCAAGGCCGCGGGCCTGAAGGCGGGCGACAAGATCGTCGCCTTCAACGGCCGCCGGGTCGACGACTGGTCCGCGCTGCAGAAGGACATCCGGGCCACCGTCGGCCCCGCGACCATCACGGTGGAGCGGGCCGGTCAGCGCGTGGACCTCAAGGCCACCCTGATCGAGAACAAGGTCGCCAAGACGGACGGCAGCGGCAAGTACGTCAAGGACCAGTACGTCACCGCGGGCTTCCTCGGCTTCACCCCCGCCCCCGGCTACGTCCCGCAGTCCTTCGGCCAGTCCGTCGACCGCATGGGCGAGATGATGGAGGCCGGCGTGCAGTCGCTGGTCCAGCTTCCGTCCAAGGTCCCGGACCTGTGGAACGCGGCCTTCAACGGCGCCGAGCGCAAGCAGGACAGCCCGATGGGCGTCGTCGGCGCGGCCAGGGTCAGCGGGGAGATCTTCACCCTCGACATCCCCGCCCAGCACCAGCTCGTCTTCTTCCTCAACCTGCTGGCCGGCTTCAACCTCTCGCTGTTCCTGTTCAACATGCTCCCGCTGCTCCCGCTGGACGGCGGGCACATCGCGGGCGCCCTGTGGGAGTCGTTCCGCCGCAACCTGGCGCGGATCTTCCGGCGCCCCGACCCGGGCCCGTTCGACGTGGCGAAGCTGATGCCCGTCGCCTACGTGGTGGCCGGCGTGTTCATCTGCTTCACGCTGCTGGTGATGGTCGCCGACGTGGTGAACCCGATCAAGATCACCTAGCGGCCCGGGCCGATACCCCACCGACAGGAGAGCCGGGCACGGATCGTGCCCGGCTCCCTACGTTCGGGTGGCGCACCCCCCTCGGATGCAAGGGGCACGCGGGGATTGCCGTAATCTCGGAGGCTGGAGCCCGCCGAATTCGGGACCTTGATCCACACCTTGGGGTTGCACAGCAGATGACTGCCATCTCTCTCGGAATGCCGGCCGTGCCGACGAAGCTTGCCGACCGCAGGGTCAGCCGCAAGATCCAGGTCGGTTCCGTGGCCGTCGGCGGCGACGCGCCCATCTCGGTGCAGTCGATGACCACGACGCGTACCTCCGACATCGGCGCCACCCTGCAGCAGATCGCCGAGCTGACCGCCTCCGGCTGCGACATCGTCCGTGTCGCCTGCCCGACGCAGGACGACGCCGACGCGCTCGCCGTGATCGCGAAGAAGTCGAACATCCCCGTCATCGCCGACATCCACTTCCAGCCGAAGTACGTGTTCGCCGCGATCGACGCCGGCTGCGCCGCCGTCCGCGTGAACCCCGGCAACATCAAGCAGTTCGACGACAAGGTCAAGGAGATCGCGCGGGCCGCCAAGGACGCGGGCACCCCGATCCGGATCGGCGTCAACGCGGGCTCCCTCGACGCCCGACTGCTGAAGAAGTACGGCAAGGCCACCCCCGAGGCGCTGGTCGAGTCCGCGCTGTGGGAGGCCTCCCTCTTCGAGGAGCACGGCTTCAGCGACATCAAGATCTCGGTCAAGCACAACGACCCGGTCGTCATGGTCAACGCCTACCGGCAGCTGGCCGCCCAGTGCGAGTACCCGCTGCACCTCGGCGTCACCGAGGCCGGCCCCGCCTTCCAGGGCACCATCAAGTCCGCCGTCGCCTTCGGCGCGCTGCTCTCCGAGGGCATCGGCGACACGATCCGCGTCTCCCTGTCGGCCCCGCCGGTGGAGGAGATCAAGGTCGGCATCCAGATCCTGGAGTCGCTGAACCTCAAGCCGCGGCGCCTGGAGATCGTCTCCTGCCCGTCCTGCGGCCGCGCCCAGGTCGATGTCTACAAGCTGGCCGAGGAGGTCACGGCGGGCCTGGAGGGCATGGAGGTCCCGCTGCGCGTCGCGGTCATGGGCTGCGTCGTCAACGGCCCCGGCGAGGCCCGCGAGGCCGACCTCGGCGTCGCCTCCGGCAACGGCAAGGGCCAGATCTTCGTCAAGGGCGAGGTCATCAAGACCGTCCCCGAGTCGAAGATCGTGGAGACCCTCATCGAAGAGGCGATGAAGATCGCCGAGCAGATGGAGAAGGACGGCGTGATGAGCGGCGAGCCCACCGTCGCCATCGGCGTCTGATCCGGGCCCCCCACCCCGCCCTCCAAGCATCGGCCCCGGCCCCGTTACCGCAGCTCGCGGGCGGGGCCGGGGCCTTTTCGTGACCCGCCGGCCGGGCATCCTCCGGCCCCGGCGGGTACAGTGCGGAGATCAGCAGACTTGTACCGTGAGGCCCCCGTGTTGACGCAGACCACCACAAGGGTCCTTGAACCCAGTGATCTCGACGCCGCGCTCGAAGTCCTCGGACGCGAGCCGGTCGAGAACGCCTTCGTCACCTCCCGGGTCCAGGTCGCCGGGCTCGACCCCTGGCGCCTGGGTGGCGAGATGTGGGGCTGGTACGCCGACGGAGAGCTCCGCTCCCTCTGCTACGCGGGCGCCAACCTGGTCCCCGTGTGCGCCGGCCCCGACGCCGTGCGCGCCTTCGCCGACCGGGCCCGCCGCACCGGCCGCCGCTGCTCCTCCATCGTCGGCCCCGCCGAACCCACCCGGCTGCTGTGGAAGCTCCTGGAGCCCAGCTGGGGAGCGGCCCGCGAGGTCCGCTCCCACCAGCCGCTCATGGTCATCGAGCACTCGTCCACGACGGTCGCCCCCGACCCCCGGGTCCGCCGGATCCGCAAGGACGAGATGGACCTGATCATGCCCGCCTGCGTGGCCATGTTCACGGAGGAGGTCGGCATCTCCCCGATGGCCGGCGACGGCGGACTGCTCTACCAGGCCCGCGTCGCCGAGCTCGTCGGCACCGGCCGCTCCTTCGCCCGCGTCGAGGACGGCAAGGTCGTCTTCAAGGCGGAGATCGGCGCCGCCACCGCCAAGGCCTGCCAGATCCAGGGTGTGTGGGTGGCCCCCGAATTCCGCGGCCGCGGCCACTCCGAGGCCGGCATGGCCGCCGTCGTCGACTACGCCCTGCGCGACGTCGCACCCGTGGTCAGCCTGTACGTCAACGACTTCAACACCGCGGCGCGGGCCGCGTACCGACGCGTCGGTTTCCGCGAGGTCGGCGCGTTCATGAGCGTGCTCTTCTGAACGCCCCGGCTCCGAACGGGGCCTGGCATACCGGCACGCGGGTACCGCGCAGTAAGGTCAGCCGCATGCTGCCTTCCGGACTGAGCATCGGCCCCCTCGACCTCGCCGCCCGCGTGGACGAGGCCCTGCGCGTGCAGGCCGTAGCCTTCGGCCTCAGCGAGGAGGAGGTCGGCATCCGGCGCTACATCGTCCAGCGCCACATGACCTGCCCCGGAGCCCGTGCGCTCGGCGCCTTCACCGAGGACGGCGCGCTCACCGGATTCGTCTACGGGATGCCGAACGACCGCCGCCACTGGTGGTCCGGCATCGTCGAGCCCTACCTGCGGGCCGGCGGCCACGAGGCCTGGCTCGACGGCTCCTTCGTCATCACCGAACTGCACGTCCACCCCGGCTTCCAGGGCCACGGCGTCGGCCGCGAGCTGATCACCCGCATCACCGACGCCGCCGCCGAGCCCCGCTCGATCCTCTCCGCCATCGACACCGAGAGCCCCGCCCGGGGCCTCTACCGTGCCCTCGGCTACCAGGACCTCGCCCGCCAGGTCCTCTTCCCGAGCGCGAGCCTCCCGTACGCCGTCATGGGCGCGGAACTGCCGCTGCGCAGGCCCTGAGCCGGGCAAAACCGGTTTCCGGGGCCCGCGTGCGCCCCGGTAGCCTCCGGACATGTCCACACACCACGGCACGCCCCCCGTGCAGCGCATGTCCCGCCTCATGGCCAAGACCCTCCGCGAGGACCCGGCCGACGCCGAGACCCTCAGCCACCGGCTGCTGGTCCGCGCCGGCTACGTCCGGCGCAGCTCGGCCGGCGTGTGGACCTGGCTGCCGCTCGGCAAGCGGGTACTGGACAACGTCTCGCGCGTGGTCCGCGAGGAGATGGACGCGATCGGCGCCCAGGAGGTGCTGCTCCCCGCGCTGCTGCCCAAGGAGCCCTACGAGGTCAGCGGCCGCTGGTCGGAGTACGGGGACCTGCTGTTCCGCCTTCGGGACCGCAAGGGCGCCGACTACCTGCTCGGCCCCACCCACGAGGAGATCTTCACCCTGGTCGTGAAGGACCAGTGCACCTCGTACAAGGACCTGCCGGTCATGCTCTACCAGATCCAGACCAAGTACCGGGACGAGGCGCGGCCCCGCTCCGGCGTGCTGCGCGGACGCGAGTTCCAGATGAAGGACTCGTACTCCTTCGACGTCTCCGACGAGGGCCTGGCGGAGTCCTACCGACTGCACCGCGAGGCGTACATCCGCATCTTCACCCGCCTCGGTCTGGACCACCGGATCGTGTCGGCGGTGTCCGGGGCGATGGGCGGCTCGGCGTCCGAGGAGTTCCTGGCCCCCGCGGCGGCGGGCGAGGACACCTTCGTGGACTGCCCGTCCTGCGGCTACGCGGCGAACACGGAGGCGGTCACCTTCGCCCTGGCGCCGGTCGCCGGGGAGCACCCCGCGCCCGAGGACGTGGACACCCCCGACACCCCGACGATCGAGACCCTGGCCGCCCAGCTGGGCGTGCCGGCCTCGGCGACGCTGAAGAACCTCCTGGTGAAGGTCGACGGCGAGATCGTGGCCGTCGGCGTGCCGGGGGACCGCGAGGTGGACCTCGGCAAGCTGGGCGAGCACCTGGCGCCCGCCGTCGTCGAGCTCGTGACGGCGGAGGACTTCGCCGACCGCCCCGACCTCGTACGCGGCTACGTGGGCCCGCAGGGCCTGGACAAGGTCCGCTACCTCGCCGACCCGCGGGTGGCACCGGGCACGTCGTGGGTCACCGGCGCGAACCGGGTCGACACCCACACCCGGAACGTGGTCTGCGGCCGCGACTTCGAAGTCGACCGGTACCTCGACGTGGTGGTCGTGCAACCCGGCGACCCCTGCCCGAACTGCGGGGCCGGGCTGCGGCTCGACCGGGCCATCGAGATCGGCCACATCTTCCAGCTCGGCCGCAAGTACGCGGACGCGTTCGGCCTCGACGTCCTGGGGAAGGAGGGCAAGCCGGTACGGGTCACCATGGGCTCGTACGGCATCGGCGTTTCCCGGGCGGTGGCGGCGCTGGCCGAGCAGTCGGCGGACGAGCGCGGGCTGTGCTGGCCGACGGAGGTCGCCCCGGCGGACGTCCACGTGGTGGCCGCGGGCAAGGCGGCCCAGCAGGAACTGGCCGCCTCGGCCGCGGAGGCCCTGGCGCGGGCCGGCCTGCGGGTCCTCCTGGACGACCGCGCGGGCCTGTCGCCCGGGGTGAAGCTCACCGACGCGGAGCTGATCGGGGTCCCGTGGATCCTGGTGGCGGGCCGCCGGGCGGCGGAGTCGGTGGTCGAACTCCAGAACCGCCGCACGGGCGAGCGGGAGGAACTCCCCTTGACCGAAGCCCTGTCCCGCCTGACGTAACCCCTCGGGGCGACGCGGGTGCCGGGTGCCGGGTGCCGCTGCGCGGAGCCGTTTCCCCACCCCGCCCCTTCCCGGAACCGGGGCTCCGCCCCCGGACCCCGGTCCTCACACGCCGGACGGGCTGAAGCATCCAGCCCCGCCGGCGTTTGAGGCGCGGGGTCCGGGGCGGAGCCCGGGGAACGGTGGGAGGGCGGGTCGGGGACGGCTCCGCGCAGCGGCTACCCCGGGGCCCCGTCCGCCGCCGAGCGCGGCAGAACCGGCCCGTCACCGCCGTCCGCAGGAGGAGACCCGTTCACGACCCCGGGGCCCGCCCCGGGGTCGGCAGTCGGTGCCGGACCTTCCGGGCCGGGGGCCGGAACCACTGGCTCCAGGCCGGGGGGCGGCTCCGCGTCGGCGGCCGCCGGCTCCGGGTCCGGGGGCGTCGCCGCAGGCGGGGCCGCGCGTTCGAGGAAGCGGAGGAGTTCCACCGGGAACGGGAGCACCAGGGTGGAGTTCTTCTCCGCCGCCACCGCCACCACCGTCTGCAACAGCCGCAACTGCAGCGCCGCCGGCTGGTCCGACATCACCCCCGCCGCCTCGGCGAGCTTGTGCGAGGCCTGGAGCTCCGCGTCCGCGTTGATCACGCGCGCCCGCCGCTCCCGGTCCGCCTCCGCCTGCCGTGCCATCGACCGCTTCATCGTCTCCGGCAGGGACACGTCCTTGATCTCGACCCGGTCGATCTGCACGCCCCAGCCCACCGCCGGACTGTCGATCATCAGCTCCAGGCCCTGGTTCAGCATCTCCCGGTTGGAGAGCAGGTCGTCCAAGTCGGACTTGCCGATGATCGACCGCAGCGAGGTCTGCGCCATCTGCGAGACGGCGAAGCGGTAGTCCTCCACGGCCACGATCGCGTTGGCCGGGTCGACGACCTTGAAGTACACGACCGCGTCCACCCGCACCGTGACGTTGTCCCGTGTGATGCCCTCCTGCGCCGGCACCGGGAGGGTCACGATCTGCATGTTCACCTTCCGCATGCGATCGATCCCGGGAACGATCGCCGCGAAGCCGGGCGGCCGTATCTCGTCGCGCAGCCGGCCGAAGCGGAAGACCACGCCCCGCTCGTACTGCTTCACCACGCGGGCCGCCGCGCCCATGTAGACCACGATGCCCACACCGGCGGCGATCGCCGCCGTCAGCAGCTGTTCGACCATGACGGCCCCCTGCTGTGCATGCCGCAGAACGCATGTCGCCTGACGTGTGTCAGATACCGGACATGCCTACCTATTCACGGTATGCCCTACAACCAGGCCGCGAACTCCAGCAGCTGCTCCGCGTCCCGGTGCCGCCCGGCGGCCAGCGCGCGGTTGCCCGATTCCACCGCCCGGAACAGGGTCCAGCCCCGCAGCCGCTCCCGGTCCACCTCCAGGGCGTCCGCCAGCCGCTGCACCCGCCGGCGGGCACCCGCCGCGCCCGTGGAGGAGGCCACCTGGTCCTCCAGCCGGTCCCGGGCCAGCCGCGCCAGGTCGTACGCCCGCTCGCCGATCAGCGGCTCGGGACCCACCGTCAGCCACGGCGCCCGGTCGCCCGCCAGGACCTTGCCCTGGCGGAAGTTGCCGTGCAGCAGCAGCTCCTCCGAGGGAAGGGCGACGAGCTCCTCGCGCACCGCGAGCGCCGTGTCCGCCAGCGCCCGGACCTCCGGCGGAGCCGCCCGCAGCGCCTCGGACTGCCGCTTCGTGCGCGACGCCACCGACTCGAATCCGTGCCCGGCCGGCGGGGTGACCCACAGCCGGCGCAGCGTGCCGCCGGCCTCCAGCAGTGCCTTCGCCTCGGGCAGCGACCGCAGCGAGACCTCCGCGTGCAGCCGCTCCAGCAGCAGCGCGCCGTCCTCCTCGTGGTACCGCGTGTCGAGCACCCGTACGGCCCCGAAGCCGCCCCAGTGCGCCAGCGCGGCCAGTTCCAGGTCGGGGCGGGCGTACGGGGGCGCCATCTTCAGTGCGGCCGGGGTTCCGTCGGAGTACCGGACGAGGACGACCAGACTGCTGCGGCCGCCCGGGGCCTGCACCCGCTGGGCCTGCAGCCCGCGCCGGGACAGCGCGACGGCGGCGAGCCCGGGCAGTTGCCCCAGCCACGTCGCGTCCTGCTCCGTCCGCGGCATCTCGCCGAGCGCCCTCACAAGCCGCTGCGGCGGTTCGAAAGCCATGCGTGCGTGGTCCCTTTCAGCTTTGCTTGGCTCGATCCGATCGTTCCGGGAGCCCAGGGAAGGCTACGCCGACACCGCGCCAGCGTGCCGCGCGCACGGCCGCGGCGCTCAGCGCGTCGGCCGCCTCGCGGCGCAGCTTGCCCTGTGAGGCGCGCACCAGGTCGGAGTACGCGCCCGCCACCCGGTCCTCGATCTCGGCGGCCAGCCGCTCCGCTTCGGCGGGCGTGCGCACCTCGAAGGGCAGGGCGTACGCGGCCTCCGCCGCCCGCGGCGTGCCGCCCAGCTCCCGCACGGTACGGGCGAGCGAGTCGCGGCGGGCGAGGTGGCCGCCGTAGGCCTCCCGGGCCTGGGTCGCGCGGGCACCGGTGGTGCGCGCGCCGATGACGCCGTAGCCGTACGCCGCCGCGTGCTCGGCGGCGAGGGCGGCCTGGGCGGCCGGCAGGGGGTTCCCCTCGGGGGAGGGACCGTCGCTCACGACGCGGCTCCGGGGTTCGAGGTCAGCAGGTGGACGTGGACGGCTCCGCAGGCGGCCAGCGAGGCGAGCAGCCGCGCCAGCTCCCCGGGGGCTCCGGCGAGGTCGATGATGCGGGCCTCGGACAGCTTGCGCTCCGCGTCCGCGAGGGCGGTCAGGGCCTCGGCGGGCTTCGGCGGCACCGGCTCGGCGCTGCCCGTGGGAGCGGCGGCGCCCACGGCACCGGACGGGGAGGCGGGGCGGGGGGAGCGGGAGCCCGCGGCGGCCGGGGCGAGGGCCGCCGCGTGCGCGGCGACGGCGGCGCGCAGCGGAGCGAGCTGCCCGTCCAGATCGGGGTGGGCCGCGCGGGTGGCGTCGTAACGTTCCAGCAGTCGCTCGCTCTCACGAACGGCCGCTTCCCGCATCCGCCGTTCGAGTGGAATCCGTGCTTCCTCCTCGGGGGAGGGGCCGCCGGAGCACCCGGTGAGCAGCGCGGCGCCCGCCGCACCGGCGGCGCCGGCGAGCAGGCTCCTTCGCGAGGGCCTGAAAGGCAAGGTCCAGGGCACGGGGACGTCCTCGGGGGTGATGGGCGGGGCAGGGTGTGATCACGGTACCCGGGGCCCTGTCCACAGGGCGGACGGCAACACCCTCCGCGACCGGATACCCTTTGACCTGACGCACGACGGAAACCACAACAGCACACGCGGCCGAGGAGTCACCCGGATGAGCACCACCCAGAGCGACAGGCTGCGCGGACTGCTGGAGCCGCTCGTCGCCGCCAAGGGCCTGGACCTCGAGGAGATCGAGATGTCCAAGGCGGGCAAGCGCCGGATGCTGCGGATCATCGTGGACTCCGACGAGGGCGTGGAGCTGGACGCGTGCGCCGAGCTGAGCCGTGAGGTCTCCGACAAGCTCGACGAATCCGACGTGATGGGCGAGGACGAGTACGTCCTCGAAGTGAGCTCCCCGGGCGCGGACCGCCCGCTGACCGAGCACCGTCACTACGTCCGGGCGATCGACCGCCTCGTGAAGTTCCAGCTCGTCGAGGGCGGGGAACTGATCGCCCGCATCCTCGACGTGGACGACGAGGGAATGGACCTGGAGGTCCCGGGCGTGAAGGGCCGCAAGGCGACCGCCCGCCGCATTGCTTTCACCGACATCGCCAAGGCGCGTGTCGAGATCGAGTTCAACCGCAAGGACAAGAAGGAAGAGGAGGCGTAGCCGTGGACATCGACATGAGTGCCCTGCGGGGTCTGGTCCGGGAGAAGGAGATCTCCTTCGACCTGCTCGTCGAGGCGATCGAGTCGGCCCTCCTCATCGCGTACCACCGGACCGAGGGGAGCTTCCGCCGCGCCCGCGTCGTGCTGGACCGCACCAACGGTCACGTGGTCGTGTGGGCGACGGAAGACCCGAGGGACCTCGAAGAGGGGCAGGAGCCGAAGGAGTTCGACGACACTCCGTCGGACTTCGGCCGGATCGCCGCGACGACCGCCAAGCAGGTGATCCTCCAGCGTCTGCGCGACGCCGAGGACGACCTGACCTTCGGCGAGTTCGCCGGCCGCGAGGGCGACGTCATCACCGGCGTCGTGCAGCAGGGCAAGGACCCCAAGAACGTCCTCGTCGACATCGGCAAGCTGGAGGCCATCCTGCCGGTGCAGGAGCAGGTCCCCGGCGAGGAGTACACGCACGGTCTGCGCCTGAAGGCGTACGTCGTGCGCGTGGCGAAGGGCGTCCGCGGTCCGTCCGTGACCCTCTCGCGCACCCACCCCAACCTGGTGAAGAAGCTCTTCTCGCTGGAGGTCCCGGAGATCGCCGACGGCAGCGTCGAGATCTCGGCGATCGCCCGCGAGGCCGGTCACCGCACCAAGATCGCCGTGCGCTCCACCCGCTCGGGCCTGAACCCGAAGGGCGCCTGCATCGGCCCGATGGGCAGCCGCGTGCGCAACGTGATGGCCGAGCTCCACGGCGAGAAGATCGACATCGTCGACTGGTCGGACGACCCGGCGGAGATGGTCGCGAACGCGCTGTCACCCGCCCGGGTGAGCAAGGTCGAGGTCGTCGACTGGGACTCCCGCTCCGCGCGGGTGACCGTGCCCGACTACCAGCTGTCGCTGGCCATCGGCAAGGAGGGCCAGAACGCCCGCCTCGCCGCCCGCCTCACCGGCTGGCGCATCGACATCCGCCCGGACACCGAGCCGGACCGGGACGCGGACCGCGACCGGGACCGTGACCAGGACCGCGACGGGGAATAAACCGGTACCGGCCGGGGCTTCCCGGACGGTAGACAGGGAATAACACGACAACGTCCGTTCGATTTTTCGCCTGAAGGGGTGAGGTCGGTACGGGGAGGTAGACTTAGGCGTGTCTGGCCGGACGCAAGCCCGCGCATGCCCCGAACGCACCTGTGTGGGGTGTCGGGAGCGAGCGGCCAAGAGCGATCTGCTGCGCATCGTGGCGATCGGAGACGAATGCGTCCCCGATCATCGCGGTACGCTGCCCGGCCGGGGTGCCTATGTGCACCCGGTCGTGGTCTGCCTCGACCAGGCGGTTCGCCGCCGCGCGTTCCCCCGGGCCCTCAGGTCCACCGGGGCGCTCGACACGGCGGAGCTGCGCAAAGCCATGGCCGGTGAGGCCGTGGTCACACCGTAAGAAGTAGTACGGCACGGAGCCCCGTGCGGTCAGGTACCTCGCGAGTTGGAAGTAGGTCGAGATTGCGATGAGCACTCGATGAGTACGCGATGAGTACGCCCATGAAGTAGCGACGGTCCGGCGTAACCCGGACCTAAAAGGAGCGAAGTGGCTAAGGTCCGGGTATACGAACTCGCCAAGGAGTTCGGAGTTGAGAGCAAGGTCGTCATGGCCAAGCTCCAGGAACTCGGTGAGTTCGTCCGTTCGGCGTCCTCGACGATCGAGGCGCCGGTTGTGCGCAAGTTGACCGACGCACTGCAGGGCCCCGGCGGCAACGCCGGCAAGTCCGCTGCAAAGCCGGGTGCGCCCCGCAAGGCTGCCCCCGCCAAGCCCGGGGCTCCGACTCCGGGTCCCGCCCGTCCCGCTGCGCCGAAGCCCGGCGCACCGGCCCCCAAGCCGGTCGCGGCGGAGGCTCCGGCCCCCGCGGCGCCCGCACCGGTGACCCCGGCCGCCCCCGGCCCGCGTCCCGGCCCGAAGGCTCCGGCCGCCCCGAAGCCCGCTCCGGCGGCTCCCGTGGCGACCGAGTTCTCCGCGCCTCCGGCGGCCCCGGCCGCCCCGGCGCGCACCGAGCGTCCCGCCGCGGCCCCGGGTCCCCGTCCGACGCAGCAGCGTCCGGCCGCCCCCGGCCAGCCCGGCGCCCGTCCCGGCGCCCCGCGCCCGGCCGGTGCCACGCCCGGCGCCCAGGCTCCCCGCCCCGCGGGCGGCGCCCAGGCCCCGCGCCCCGGTGGCGCCCGTCCGGCCGGTCCCCGTCCGGGCAACAACCCCTTCACCTCCGGCGGCTCGACCGGCATGGCGCGCCCGCAGGCGCCCCGTCCGGCCGGTGCTCCCCGTCCCGGTGCCCCCGGCGCCGGTGGCGGCCAGGGTGCTCCCCGCCCGCAGGGTGGTCCCGGCGGCGCTCCGCGTCCGCAGGGTCCCGGCGGCGCCCGTCCGACCCCGGGCGGCATGCCCCGTCCGCAGGGCGGCGCCCCGCGTCCCGGTGGTGCTCCCGGCGGTAACCGTCCGAACCCGGGCATGATGCCGCAGCGTCCCGCTGCCGGTGGTCCCGGTCCCCGTCCCGGTGGCGGCCCCGGTGGCCGTGGTCCCGGTGCCGGTGGCCCGCGTCCCGGTGGCGCCGGTCGTCCCGGTGGCGGCGGCTTCGCCGGCCGTCCGGCCGGTCCGGGCTCGCGTCCCGCGGGTGGCGGCTTCGGCGGTCCCCGTCCGGGTGGCGGCGGCTTCGGCGGCGGTCCGGCCGGTGCCGGTGGCGGCGGTCGTCCCGGCTTCGGTGGTCGTCCCGGTGGTCCCGGTGCCCGTGGTGGCACGCAGGGCGCCTTCGGTCGTCCCGGTGGTCCGGCCCGTCGTGGTCGCAAGTCCAAGCGCCAGCGTCGCCAGGAGTACGAGGCCATGCAGGCCCCGTCGGTCGGCGGCGTGATGCTGCCGCGCGGTGGCGGCGAGACCGTGCGCCTGTCGCGCGGTGCCTCCCTCACCGACTTCGCGGAGAAGATCAACGCCAACCCGGCGTCGCTCGTCGCCGTGATGATGAACCTCGGCGAGATGGTCACGGCCACGCAGTCCGTGTCCGACGAGACCCTCCAGCTCCTCGCCGACGAGATGAACTACGTCGTTCAGATCGTCAGCCCGGAGGAAGAGGACCGCGAGCTCCTCGAGGGCTTCGACATCGAGTTCGGCGAGGACGAGGGCGGCGAGGAATTCCTCATGCCGCGTCCGCCGGTCGTCACCGTCATGGGTCACGTCGACCACGGTAAGACCCGCCTCCTCGACGCCATCCGCAAGACGAACGTCGTCGCGGGCGAGGCCGGCGGCATCACCCAGGGCATCGGCGCCTACCAGGTGGGCACCGAGGTCAACGGTGAAGACCGCAAGATCACCTTCATCGACACCCCGGGTCACGAGGCGTTCACCGCCATGCGTGCCCGTGGTGCGAAGTCGACCGACATCGCGATCCTCGTGGTCGCGGCCAACGACGGCGTCATGCCGCAGACGATCGAGGCGCTGAACCACGCCAAGGCCGCCGGCGTCCCGATCGTCGTCGCGGTCAACAAGATCGACGTCGAGGGTGCCGACCCGGTCAAGGTGCGCGGTCAGCTCACCGAGTTCGGCCTGGTCGCCGAGGAGTACGGCGGCGACACGATGTTCGTCGACATCTCCGCCAAGCAGGGTCTGCACATCGACTCCCTGCTGGAGGCCGTCGTCCTCACCGCCGACGCCTCGCTCGACCTGCGCGCCAACCCGGAGCAGGACGCTCAGGGTATTGCGATCGAGTCCCACCTCGACCGTGGCCGCGGTGCCGTCGCCACCGTCCTCGTCCAGCGCGGTACCCTCCGCGTCGGCGACACGATGGTCGTGGGCGACGCCTACGGCCGCGTGCGCGCCATGCTCGACGACAAGGGCAACAACATCGAGGAAGCGGGTCCCGCGACCCCCGTCCTGGTCCTGGGTCTCACCAACGTCCCCGGCGCCGGCGACAACTTCCTCGTCGTCGACGAGGACCGCACCGCCCGTCAGATCGCCGAGAAGCGTGCTGCGCGCGAGCGCAACGCCAACTTCGCCAAGCGCGTCCGCCGGGTGTCCCTGGAAGACCTCGACTCGGTCCTCAAGGCCGGTCTGGTCCAGGAACTCAACCTCATCATCAAGGGCGACTCGTCCGGTGCGGTCGAGGCCCTCGAGTCCTCGCTGCTCCAGCTCGACGTCGGCGAAGAGGTCGACATCCGCGTCCTGCACCGCGGTGTGGGTGCGGTCACCGAGTCGGACATCTCGCTGGCGATGGGCTCCGACGCCATCGTCATCGGTTACAACGTCCGTGCCGTCGGTCGTGCCGCGCAGATGGCGGACCGCGAGGGCGTCGACGTCCGCTACTACTCGGTGATCTACCAGGCCATCGAGGAGATCGAGGCGGCCCTGAAGGGTCTCCTCAAGCCCGAGTACGAAGAGGTCGAGCTCGGTACGGCGGAGGTCCGCGAGGTCTTCCGTTCGTCCAAGCTGGGCAACATCGCCGGTGTCCTCATCCGGTCGGGCGAGGTCAAGCGCAACACCAAGGCGCGGCTCCTGCGCGATGGCAAGGTCATCGCGGAGAACCTCACCATCTCCGGTCTGCGCCGCTTCAAGGACGACGTCACCGAGATTCGCGAAGGCTTCGAGGGCGGTATCAACCTCGGCAGCTACAACGACATCAAGATCGACGACGTCATCGCGACGTACGAGATGCGCGAGAAGCCCCGCGCGTAAGCGCCAGGCGGTTTGACACCGGGGCCGGTCGACGGAATATCCGTCGATCGGCCCCGGCCGTTGCGTGTACGGTTCTGGTGACCCTGCCGAGCGACGGCCGGCAGGCCACCGAACCCGCACCGGCGGGATATCCGGAACTGCATGTACGTGGGGACTCTGTCCTTCGATCTGCTCCTCGGCGACGTCCACTCGCTCAAGGAGAAACGCTCCGTGGTCCGGCCCATCGTGGCCGAGCTCCAACGAAAGTTCTCCGTGAGCGCGGCCGAAGTGGGCGATCAGGACCTGCACCGCAGGGCCCGTATAGGGGTCGCTCTGGTGAGTGGGGACGCGGGGTTCCTCTCGGACGTACTGGACCGCTGCGAGCGGCTGGTCGCGGCGCGTCCGGAAGTGGAGCTGCTGTCCGTACGACGGCGCCTCCACGGTGATGAAGACTGATAGCAAGACATAAGAAGGAGACGGACCAGTGGCCGACAATGCGCGGGCGAAGAAGCTGGCGGACCTCATCCGGGAGGTGGTGGCCGAGAAGCTGCAGCGCGGCGTCAAGGACCCCCGCCTCGGTACGCACGTGACCATCACGGACACCCGGGTCACCGGCGATCTGCGGGAGGCCACGGTCTTCTACACGGTCTACGGCGACGACGAGGACCGGGCCAGCGCGGCAGCGGGCCTGGAGAGCGCCAAGGGCGTACTGCGCTCCGCGGTCGGTCGGGCGGCGGGCACCAAGTTCACGCCCACCCTGACCTTCGTCGCGGACGCCCTCCCGGAGACCGCCAAGACCATCGAGGACCTCCTCGACAAGGCGCGCGCCTCCGACGCCCAGGTGCGCGAGGTCTCCTCCGGCGCCCAGTACGCCGGCGACGCCGACCCGTACAAGAAGCCGGGCGACGACGAGGACGCAGCCGCCGAATGAGCAACGCAGGGAAGACGCCGGACGGCCTTGTCATCGTCGACAAGCCGTCCGGCTTCACTTCGCACGACGTGGTCGCCAAGATGCGCGGGATGGCCAAGACCCGCCGCGTCGGCCACGCAGGCACACTGGACCCGATGGCGACGGGCGTCCTCGTCCTCGGTGTCGAGAAGGCCACCAAGCTCCTCGGCCACCTCGCGCTCACCGAGAAGGAGTACCTCGGGACGATCCGTCTGGGCCAGAACACCCTGACGGACGACGCCGAGGGCGAGATCACCTCCTCCGCGGACGCCTCCGGGGTCACCCGGGACGGCGTGGACGCGGGCATCGCCAAGCTCACCGGCGAGATCATGCAGGTCCCGTCCAAGGTCAGCGCCATCAAGATCAAGGGCGTGCGGTCCTACAAGCGGGCCCGCGACGGCGAGGACTTCGAGATCCCGGCCCGACCGGTCACGATCTCCTCCTTCCAGGTGTACGACATGCGCGAGGCCGAGGCCGAGGACGGCACCAAGGTCGTCGACCTCGTCGTCTCCGTCGTCTGCTCCAGCGGTACGTACATCCGTGCCCTGGCCCGGGACCTCGGCGCCGACCTCGGCGTCGGCGGCCACCTGACCGCGCTGCGGCGCACCCGCGTCGGCCCGTACAAGCTCGACCGGGCGCGGACGCTGGACCAGCTCCAGGAGGAGCTGACCGTCATGCCGATCGGCGAGGCCGCCGCCGCGGCCTTCCCGCGCTGGGACCTGGACGCCCGGCGCGCCTCGCTGCTCGCCAACGGCGTGCGGATCGAGATGCCGGACGCCTACGCGGCCGGCCAGACCGTCGCGGTCTTCGGACCGGAGGGAACGCTGCTCGGGCTCGTGGAGAGCAAGGGCGGCAAGGCCAAGTCCCTCGCGGTCTTCGTCTGACGCTTCGTCTGACGTGGAGCGGTGAGCGCCGATCATCCGACGCTCACCGCTCCACGACCCCCCTCGGGTAGGTCTCTATCCACCCGGACCCCGCTATTCACCCGTCCGAGCAGGCGCTCGGAGTGAATGGAGGGAGCGTAAGGGGGCGCTTTCGCCTCGCGTGCTTTTCGTGCTGATCTTCACCTGCCTACCGTTCGTGACAAAGGGCAGTTGCGGGGGAGTGGTGCGGCCATGGCGGAGCTCGTCACGATCTGTGATCCGGCCGGGCAGCCGCGCGGCAGCGGGTTCGTCGCCGACGACCGCGGCACGGTGGTCACCAGCCACGAGGCCGTCGACGGGCTGACCAGGGTGCTCCTGCACGGACCGGCCGGGTGGAGCTGCCTGGCCGACGTCACGGCCCTGCCGCGGGCCGACGTGGCGCTCGTACGGGCGGACGGGCTCCCCGTACGGCCCCTGCCGGTGACGATCCGCGAGGCGATCCCGCAGGGCACGTACGTACGGGTGCCCGCGCGAGGCTGGCGCCAGGCACGGGTGCTGGGGGCGGACGCCCTGAGCGTGGACCTGGCGATCGGCACCGACGGGCGGGACGCCCTGCGCATGGGCGGGGAGGCCTGTGGGGGGCCCGTCATCGACGCCGAGACCGGAGCGGTGCTGGCGGTCCTGGCGGGCGGCGGCGCGGTGCCGCTGCGCGCGGCGGCCGCGGCCGACCCCACCCTGGCCGAGCTGCTGGACCGCAACGCGGCGACGGTACCGGCGTACGGCGCGGACCTGAACCTGGCCGGAGCCCTGGAACTGACGGGCACCACCCTGGGCTGCGCCCTCCCGCTCGAAGAGACCGTCGACCGACCGGCCGTCGCGGCCGACCTGGACGCCTTCACGACGGCCGACGCACCGGTCCTGGCCCTGATCGGACACCCGGGCACGGGCCGCACCACGGCCCTGGCCGCCCTCGCGGCGCGCCGCTCCCGAGGCCCCCACCCGTCCCCGACCCTCTGGCTCCGCGGCGCGGACCTCCACGCCCAGGACCCCGACCTGTCCACGGCCGTCACGCGTGCGCTGGAGGCCGCGGCCCGCATCATCACGACGCCCGGCGGAACCCCGGAGGTGGCCCGGGCAGCGCACCCGAGCGGCCCCGGCGGGGCTCCGGGAACAGCCCGGGCGGCGCAGACCGGCGGCCTTGGCAGGGCCCCCGAGCCTGCCCGGGCGGCGCAGCCACCCGGCATCGCCGAGGACGTGGCGCGCGCCGCCGCGGCCGCGGGACGGGGGCTGCTCGTCGTGCTCGACGCGCCCGAGGAGATGCCGCCCGAACTCACGCACCGCCTCGCCCCCTGGACCGAGGCGACCGCCGCCTGGCTCCGGGGCACCGGCACCCGCCTCGTGGTGGCGGCGCGGCCCGAGTACTGGGAGCGGGCCGGCGCGCTCTACCCGCCCGAGGTACTGCACACGCCCGCCCGCCCGGCCCGCCGCCTGCCGGCCGCACTCCCGCTCGGCGACCTCACCCCCGCCGAGGCCGAGGCCGCCCGGGCCCGTCTCGGCCTCCCGGCCGAAGCGGTCCGGGAGGCCGATGCCCGCCACCCGCTCACCCTGCGCCTCCTCGCCGGCGTCCGCGCCGCCGAGGTGACCGCCGGGCGACCCGGCCGCGACGAGGTCTTCGCCGCCCACCTGGACCTGGTGGCCCTGCGGGCGGCCGTCCGGATCGCCGCCGCGGCCGGTGGGCCGCCCGGCCGCGACGGCGGAGTCCACGGCCCCGGGGTCAGGCGGCTCGCGGCCCGCGTGGCCGGCCGGGTGCACGAGGCCGCCCGCCGCTGCCTGGGGCCCGGGCAGGGACAGCTGGACCGGGCCTCGTTCGAGGAGCTGTTCCCGTGGCGCACCGGCTGGGCCTCCGCCGTGCTCACCGAGGGACTGCTGGTGCCCGCCGGGCCCGGGTACCGGTTCGCCCACGAGGAGCTGTCGGACTGGCTCCAGGCCTGCCACCTGGACGTCCCGGCGGCCGTCCGCTCGCTCGTCCACGCCCCCTCCGCATCCGGCCCGCCCGTGCCCCGGCACCGCATCGGCCCCGTCCTGGAGGCCCTGCGCAAGCTTCCCCCGGACGGTCTCCGCACCGAGCTCACCCGCCTGGTCCAAGCCCTGAACACCTTCGCGGAGACGTCGCCGAACGGAACCGACCCCGCCTGGTGGGCGGCCCGGCTGCTCCGGGAGACCCTCCTGACCGCCGCCGACGCCCACCCGTACCTCCCCGTCCTGCACGCCCTCGCCGAGCACGTCGCCCGCACCGGGCCCGGCGAGTTCGGCGGGTGGTTCTGGAACCGGCTGCGGCTGCCCGAGCCCGAGCGGCTCGACCTGCTGCGCCGCCTGCTGCCCGCAGACCCCGCCGAGGCGGTCCCCGGCGACCGCTACCTCGACGCCGCCGCCCGCCGCCTCGCCCGCGACCCCCAGACCGTGCAGCCGCTGCTCTGCGCCTGGTTCGGCGACGGCCGCCGCCTGCGCGGCCGCCCCGGCGCCACCGTCGCCGGCGCGGCGCAGGCCCTGCTGCACACCCACCGCCGGCTCGCCGTCGACGACCTGACCGAGCAGCTCGTCGCCGCCGCGCACCCCCGTGCCGACGAGCTCCTCGCCGTGCTCGCCGAGGAGGAGCCCTCCGCCATGTGCCGGGCCGTGGACCGCTGGGCCCACGACGAACGGCCCGGGCGCCGGGTCGCGGCCGCCGCGTACGGGCTCGCCACCGCCCCCCACGTCCGCACCCCCGCCGACCGCGAGCTGCTGCGCTACGCCGCCCAGGCGCTGCTCGCCCGCCCGGCCGACGCCGCCCTGCACGGCAGCGCGCTGGCCACCCTGCTCCGCGATCCGCAGACCCGCGGCCGCTACCTGCCCGACGCCCTCGCCTGCTTCCGGGACCCGGAGCACGGCACCCGGCTGCCCGCCTCCGCGCTGGTCGCGGCCCTTCCGGTGCTGCCCGACCCGGACGCGGTGTTCGCCGCCCTGCGGGCCCGCGCCGACGGGGAGGTGGTGCGGGCCCTGGCCGCGCTGACCACGCCGGGGCTGGCCCGCCGCGCCGCCGAGCTCGTACGGGAGCACCTGGCGCGCCGCCCCGAGGACGCACCGCACGCCGCCGCCTTCGTGGGCCTGCGCCTGGAACAGGGCCCGACCGCCGGACCCGTCGTCCGCCCGCTGGTGCTGGACCTGCTGCGCGGCTCGCCGGCCGGGGTGCGGTGCGAGCTGGCCGCCGTACTGGCCGCGCCGGGTGGGGAGGAGCCCGCGTACGCGCTGCGGCGCGAGCTGGCCGACGTACTGCTGCGCGAGGAGACCGACCCGCTGGTGCTCGACGCCTTCCTCGGCTCCCTCGCGGCGGGGGCCGCCACCCGCCCGGAGGACCGTACGCGGGAGTTGCTGCGCCGGACCGGGCGGCAGCTGCTGCGGGCCCCCGGCGGGGCGGCGGTCTTCGAGCGGCGGACGGTGGAGCTGGCCCGGACCGCACCGGCGTTCGGGGCGCTCGTCGCCCGCTGGCTGGCGGAGGCGCGAGCCGAGGCGGCGGCCCTGCTGGGGCCGAGCGCGCGGCGGACGGTGGAGACACTCAGCCGGGCCGCGCAGGATGTGACGTGACGATCTGACACGGCAGTTGTCGCACTCAGACGCCGATGCTCGGCACCGGGCGACGGCATGGCAGTCTTAGACCTGTAATCGGCATTCAAATACAAGGCCTAAACGGGTTCGGGCGAGGAGCGGTCACAGTGCAGCGCTGGCGTGGCTTGGAGGACATCCCCCAGGACTGGGGACGCAGCGTCGTCACCATCGGCTCCTACGACGGCGTGCACCGAGGTCATCAGCTGATCATCGGACAGGCCGTGGCGAAGGCGCGCGAGCTCGGCGTCCCGTCGGTCGTGGTCACCTTCGACCCGCACCCGAGCGAGGTCGTCCGCCCCGGCAGCCACCCGCCGATCCTGGCCCCCTACGACCGGCGCGCCGAACTGATGGCGGGGCTGGGCGTCGACGCGCTGCTGATCCTGCCGTTCACGGCGGAGTTCTCGCAGCTGTCCCCGGCCGACTTCATCGTGAAGGTGCTCGTCGACAAGCTGCACGCCCGGGCCGTGATCGAGGGACCGAACTTCCGCTTCGGCCACCGGGCCGCCGGGAACGTCGACTTCCTGCGCGAGCTGGGCTCCACCTACGACTACACGGTCGAGGTCGTGGACCTGGTCGAGCGGGGCGAGGCGGGCGGCGGCGTGCCGTTCTCCTCGACGCTGGCGCGCAGGCTCGTCGCCGAGGGCGACATGGACGGTGCGGCCGAGATCCTGGGCCGCCCGCACCGGGTCGAGGGCGTGGTGGTGCGCGGTGCGCAGCGCGGACGCGAGCTCGGCTACCCGACGGCGAACGTCGAGACGGCACCGCACACCGCGATCCCGGCGGACGGGGTGTACGCGGGCTGGCTGACGGCGGCCGGCGAGCGGATGCCCGCGGCGATCTCGGTGGGGACGAACGTGCAGTTCGACGCGACCGAGCGGACCGTGGAGGCGTACGCGATCGACCGGATCGGCCTGGACCTGTACGGGATGCACGTGGCGGTGGACTTCCTCGCGTACGTGCGCGGGATGGCGAAGTTCGAGTCGCTCGACGGGCTGCTGGAGGCGATCGCGGACGACGTGAAGCGGGCGCGGGTGCTGACGGACGCGTACGACCTGACGCGCTGAAGCGCTGACAACGACGACCGAGGGCCCGTACCGGTGGTGGTACGGGCCCTCGGTCGTTCTCAGCCGAGGCGCGGGTCGCGCGGGGGCTGTTGCTGCTGGGGGTTCTGCGGCGGGTGCGGCTGCTGCGGCGCCGGGGGCTGCTGCCAGGGCTGGCCGGGCTGCGGGTAGGGCCGGCCGTAGGGCGGCTGGGGCTGCGGCTGCGGCGGCTGCTGCTGGTACTGGGGCTGGCCCTGAGGCCGGCCGTACGGGGGCTGCTGGTGCGGCTGGGGCTGGTGCGGCTGCTGGGCACCCCAGTGGCCGTGGGCCGTCTGCTGCTGGGCCCGTACGAAGTCCTCCGCCACGAGCGCGGAGAGGTTGAAGTACGCCTCGCGCGTCTTGGGTCGCATCATGTCGAGGTCGACTTCCGCGCCGGCCGCGAGGTGCTCGTCGAACGGCACCACGACGACCCCGCGGCAGCGGGTCTCGAAGTGCTGGACGATGTCCTCGATCTTGATCATCTTGGCCGTTTCCCGGACCCCCGAGATGACGGTGATGGAGCGCGAGACGAGATCGGCGTAACCGTGGGCGGAGAGCCAGTCGAGGGTGGTGCTGGCGCTGCTCGCGCCGTCCACCGACGGGGTCGAGATGATGATCAGCTGATCGGCCAGGTCCAGGACCCCGCGCATGGCGGAGTAGAGGAGCCCGGTGCCCGAGTCGGTCAGGATGATCGGGTACTGGCGGCCCAGCGTCTCGATGACGCGGCGGTAGTCCTCGTCGTTGAAGGTCGTCGAGACGGCCGGGTCGACGTCGTTGGCGATGATCTCCAGACCGGAGGGCGCCTGCGAGGTGAACCGGCGGATGTCCATGTACGAGTTCAGGTACGGGATCGCCTGGACCAGGTCCCGGATCGTGGCGCCGGTCTCGCGGCGGACGCGGCGCCCGAGGGTGCCGGCGTCGGGGTTCGCGTCGATGGCCAGGATCTTGTCCTGGCGCTCGGTGGCGAGGGTGGCGCCGAGGGCGGTGGTGGTCGTGGTCTTGCCGACGCCGCCCTTGAGGCTGATGACGGCGATGCGGTAGCAGGACATCACCGGGGTGCGGATCAGCTCCAGCTTGCGCCGACGCTCTGCTTCGGCCGCCTTGCCGCCGAAGCGGAAACGGCCCCCGGCGGCGGCGTTGTTGTTGCTCTTCGGCTTCTGCTTGTTGCGCAGCAGCCGGTCGGACGACAGCTCGACGGCGGCGGTGTAGCCGAGCGGCGCCCCGCCGGTGGTCGGACCGGAGGCGTAGCGGGGGTCCTGCGGCTGCGGCGGCAACTGGTGCTGCGGCGCGGGCCACTGGCCGCCGGAGCGGGGGTCGTACTGCGGGGTCGGCTGCGGTGCGGGGGCCTGGGGCTGAGCCTGGGGCTGGGGCTGCGGTGCCTGAGGCGGCTGGGGCTGCGGCGGGGCGAAGGAATATCCACCGTCCTCGGCGCCGAAGGCGGGGGGCTGCGGCGGCAGTTCACCGGCCGGGCCGTCCCCGGGAGCGGCCGACAGTACGGGAACCCCGTCGGCCGGGGTGTCGTGGCGCCCGCTGAGCGCTTCGGTGGGCGCGGTGGGCGCGTCGGGCGAGACCGCGAAGCCGCCCGCCGGCGGCAGCGCCGGTGCCGGGGCCGGGAACGGCGGGAGCGCCTCGGCCGGGGCGGTGGGAGCGTCGGGCGAGGGAGCAGCGCCGACGGGAGCCGCCGGAAGGCCCGGCGCCGGAACGGGGAACGGCGGAAGCGGCTCGCCCGGGGGAGTGAACGGCGCGACACCGGCGTCGACCGCCGGAGGCAGTGCCAGGGCGGCGGGGGCGGGCATGTCCCCGCCGGGGCCGGACGAGGGGGCGGCGTCGAGCGCGGGCGTACCGCCGACGGGGGTCGACGACGGCGCCGGCGCGGGGAGGGCCGGGGCCGCGTCCCGTCCGGGTGCGTCGGCGACCGGGGCCGACGCGGGCGCCGGGTACGGCGGGACCGCGTCGAGCGCGGGCGCGCCGCCGACGGGAGCCGAAGGGAACGCCGGTACGGGGTAGGGCGGGGCCGCGTCCGGGCCGGGTTCGCCGGAGACCGGGGGGGACGGCGGCGCCGGGTGGGGCGGGGTCATGTCGGACCCGGGCGCGCCGGCCACGGGGTTCGAGGGGAACGCCGGCGCCGGGTACGGCGGCGCGGAGTCGGGCATGCCGCCGGTCGGGTTCGGGGGGAACGCGGGCGCCGCGACGGGTGCGCCGCCGGTCGGGTTGGACGGGAAGGCGGGCGCCCCGTCGGGCGTGCCGCCGGTCGGGTTCGAGGGGAAGGCCGGGATTTCGGCGGGTGCGCCGCCCGCGGGGAACGCCGGGGCAGCGGCGGGTGCGCCGCCCGTGGGGAAGGCCGGGGCCGGGTAGGGCGGGAGGGCCTCCGACGGGGCGGTGGGGGCCTCCGGCGCCGGAGGCGTGCCGACAGGAGCAGCCGACGGTCCGGCCGTCCCGTCCGGCGACGGCCGCTGGGCCGGCGGGCCCACCCGCATCGTCCGGGGCGAGTCGAGCTCCGACGGGCGGTGGGGCTCGAAGCCGCTGCCCTCGGGCAGCCCCGGCACCGCGGCCGGGCTCGCGCCCTGCGTGTACCAGGCGGGCGGGGTGTAGTCGATGGTGAACTCGCCCGTCATCTCGGGCTCCGCGTCGGACTGATCGTCCGTCGGGACGTCCCACGTCCCGCCGCGCCTCTCGTTCCGATCGCCGCTCACTGGTCCTCCTGGTCTGTCGAACACTGGTCCGGCGCCCACCTCGACGCGCGCCCGCGCCCAGCCTAATCGCGGCCCGCCGCCCGTGTCCGCCCCCGTCTACCCCGCCCCGCGCGCCCGTGCGCGGGGCGGGGCGCCACCCTCCCCGGTCGGCCGAAGGCCAACCGGGCCCGGTCGATGGTCAGTCGACCGTCAGTCGATGCGCCGGGCCGTCCCCAGCAGGCCCGTCTCCGCTTCCGTCCCCTGGGTCATGACGAACTGCCGGTCCCGTGGCGTGCACCACAGCGTCACCCCGTCACCCAGCGTCGGCAGCGAATCCACCGCCCGCCGTGACAGGTTCATCAGCCTCCCGACCTGCTCCGCCTCGTCCGGCGACACCCGCTGCACGCCCACCAGCGCGGACTGCTGCAGCAGTCGCGGCGCCGTCGGGCTCAGATACGGCAGCAGGGTCAGCACCGACTGCCAGGGCCCGGCCACCACGCGCCCGCGCGGCGGCCGCATCCCGCAGTCGCGGATCACCAGCACCGGGCTGCCCGCGGACGCGCCCTGCGGCGGGACCCGGCCCACCTCGTGCAGGGTCACGCACTGCTGCCCGCCACCCGCCGCCTGGGCCAACCCGGACCACACCTGCGCGCGCCCGGTCTCCACCGCGACCCGCGCACCCGTGGCCGCCGCGCGCAGCGCCAGCACCTGCGCCGTCCACAGACCGCCGATCAGCGTCACCTCGTACGGCGTCGGCCGGTTGATGCCGAGCACCGCCGGCCTGCCCTCGGCGTCCACGCCGATGACGACCCCGTCGTCCCCGACCGGCAGCGCCAGCGCGTCCAGATCCGAGGCCGACACCACGTGCCGCTCCCGGCGCGGGCCGACCAGCCCGAAGCCACCCCTCATCGGGCCCCTCCCAGCGGAAGCGAAGCCAACAGCCCCGGCACCTGTTCCCGGTCGAGACGCACGAGCCCGGCCTTCACACCGCGCGCCGTCCGCTCCAACTCGCGCCGCGCCGCCACCAGTTCCTCGTCACTGCGCCCCGTCACCCGAACGTGTCCCGTCAGGGTGACGCCCTGTCGCTCGGCGGAGGACATCGTGAGGCTGAAGTTGGTCGCCAGCGCGGGCAGCGAGGTCAGCAGCGCCACGAACTGCGGCAGTGCCGCCCCCGAGCCGCCCAGCAGCGGCCAGCGCGCGATCCAGTACGTCGTGTGCCGCCGGTCGTCGCAGCGCCAGGTCCGCGGGGTCTCCTCGGTGCGCCGCCCCGTACTGGCGGACCGGCCCGCCTGGGTGATCGCCATCGGGTTCGCGCACGAGGAGGTGGCCAGCGCCGCCGTCAACTCCTGCTCGGTCAGCACGGTGGCCTTGAACCCGGCGCCGGTCAGCCGGCTCGCCAACTGGTCCGCCGCCCGCACCACGCACCGCTGCGCGCCCGCCAGCCCACCGCCGCGCGCGGTGACCGCCTCGGGGCACAGCTCCGGATCGAGTTTGAGGGCGATCCACGTCAGGCGCACCGCCGGCGTGCCGGTACGGGCCTGCAGCGGGGCGTAGTTGCGCGTGGCCATCGACTGGGCCGGCAGGTGCGGGGCGGGGGCCGGCTGGGTGTGCTGCACCAGCTGCGCGGACTCCAGCCGGATGCCGTCCACTTCGAGGATGTCCCGCACGAGTCCCAGCGGCAGCGGCCGCTCCGACCGGTCGGGCCGCAGCGCGGTGGCGTCCGTGTCCACCTGGACGACCGCGGTCAGGAAGGTGCCGTCGCCGACCATCCCGACGGGCCGCCGGTCGCGGTCGCCGAAGGCGAGCGTCCGCAGCGCCGGATCCGCCTCGACGAGCGGCGCCAGGCCGGGCTCGGTACCGGCGGGCACCGCCAGGGAAGCGGAGCGCCGCTTGCGCGCGCGCAGCGCGAGGGCGCCGCCGAGCCACTCCGGCAGGGACCGCTGGTGACGGCGTACGACCGCGAGCACCACCAGGGCGAGCGCGAGGACACCGGCGGGGACCAGCAGCACCGGATCCACCACCCACGCCACCAGCAGGGCGGCCGCGGCGGCCTGGAGGAGTACGAGCTGTTGCAGTCGGAACGGGCCGAAGCGGCCGGGGCTCGACTTCGGATGCGGCGCCACTGCGCCCCGTACGGGTGCGTCCGTGCCAGTCCGTGGCCGCGTCGCGGTGGCCATCACTCGCGCAGCTCCCCTTTCCGGGGCCGGGCCCCATGAATTCCGGCCCTGCGCGGCACCTGCCGCCCGACCACCGGAATCTCCCCAATCCACCCCAACGAGCCCTGATGCCCCGATGATCCTGAATGCTGCGGTCCGGAAGGCGCCGAGCGGCTGCCTCACCCTACCCGGCCCCTGCATACGGTCCGTCAAGAGGCATAGTAGGTGCCCGGTCCGACTATCGAGGCCCGGGGACGGGGGCACCGCCCAGCGGTAGCTGGGGGAGTCTCACCGGCCGGGCCGTGCGGGGAGAAGCAAGCGGTCATGGCATCACGACGTGATGAGCTCAACGCGTACACCTTTGCGAAGCGGCGCACGGTGGCCGCGTTCCTCCAGCCTTCCGCCACGGGAACCGAGGAGGGCGCACCGCGCCCGCTGCGCGCCGTGCTGCCGGGGCTGATCACGGGGGCGCTGGTGATCGCGGGCTTCGGCGCGTGGGGCATGTTCAAGCCGACCGCCCCCAAGGGGTGGGACGCTCCCGGGGTCCAGGTCATCGTCGGCAAGGAGTCGACGACGCGGTACGTGGTCCTGACGACGAAGGTGGACGGCAAGGAGCAGAAGAGGCTGCACCCGGTGCTGAACCTCGCATCGGCCCGACTCCTGCTCGAACCGGCCAAGTCCGGCAAGGTCGTCACCGTCGCCGACAGCGTCCTCGACGGCGGCAAGGTTCCGCGCGGACCCATCATCGGCATCCCCTACGCCCCCGACCGGCTTCCCTCCAAGGACGACGCCGGCAAGGCCAAGCGGTGGGCCGTCTGCCAGCAGCCGGGCGGCAACGGCAAGGGCGTGCAGACGGCGACCTTCGTCCTCGCCGACCGCGAGGCCGCCCGCATGGACGACCAGCGCAAGCTCACCGACGCCCAGGTGCTGTACGTGCAGAGCACCGGCGCGGGCAAGGAGCGCTACCTCGTCGACGGTTCGGGCACGAAGTACAAGTTCCCGGAGGGGACTCCTGCCGCCGGGACGATGACCAACGCCCTGGTCGGTACCAGTGCGACCCCGCAGCAGGTCACCGAGCAGTGGCTGGCCACCCTCAACTCCGGCGACGACCTGGCCTTCCCGCAGCTGCCCGCGAAGGCCGCGACCAACGCCGACGTCAAGGGCCTGGGCGCCGCCGACAACAAGGTCGGCATGGTGCTCACGGCACAGACCGGCGCGGGCACCCAGAACTACGTGGTGCTGCCGGGGAAGGTCGCGCCGGTCTCCGAGTTCGTCGCGTGGCTGCTGATCTCGGCCCCCGCCACCGACGGCCTCAACATGCACGGCAAGGCCCGCGAGGTCGACCTGCAGACGCTGCACCCGGAGGCGACCTGGTTCTCGAACGACGCCAAGTGGCCGCAGAAGAAGTCCGAGCGGATCAACGACACGGCCCAGGCCGCGGGCGGCCAGCCGGCGGGCTCCGCCCACGGCGGCCGCGACACCGTCTGCAACGTCCTGCACTCCGTCGACGCCCAGGGCGCCCAGACCCTGAGCACGTGGGCGGGCACCGCGTTCCCCGTCGACATCACGGCCAGCGGCACCAGCTCCTACGTCACCCCCGGCTCCGGACTGCTCTACACCCAGGTCCAGGGCAAGCAGACCACCGCGGGCGGCACCCTCTTCCTCGTCACCGACACCGGCCTGCGCTACGCCGTGCAGGCCAACGGCGACAGCGACAGCGAGACGTCGAAGATCGGCGCCGCCGACCCGCAGGCGAAGGGCTCCACGGACGTCCGCCCCGAGGCCAGCCAGGCACAGATCCGGCTCGGCTACGGGAGCGTGACCCCGTCCCTGGTGCCCATCGCATGGTCGGAGTTCCTCTCCAAGGGGCCGCGCCTGGACACCAACTCCGCCCGCCAGCCGCAGGGTTCGTGAGGAGACCGTCGATGCCGCCGAAGCCCCAGCCCCGCAGCCGCAGTCGCCGTCACATCCGTGACCGCCGCGCGCGACTCCTCACCGCCTCCCTCGTCCTCCTCGGCGCCTGCGCCACGCCGGCCGCGGCCGCGCCCCACCCTCCGTACGCCTTCCGCCTCGACGGATCCGGCGAGTGCACCTTCCCCATGAAGAAGCAGATCGCCGACCGCCCCTGGGCCCTGCAGCGCCTGCTCCTCGACGAGCTCTGGGCGCAGACCAAGGGCAAGGACAAGAAAGGCAACAGCGTCCGGGTCGCCGTCATCGACACCGGAGTGGACAAGGCGAACCCGCAACTCGCCGACGCCGTCGACGCCGGCGCCGGCAAGGACTTCCTCGACCCGAAGGGCAACGGCACCACCGACACCGTCGGCCACGGCACCAAGGTCGCCGGACTGATCGCGGCCCGCAAGCAGGAGGGCACCGGTTTCGTCGGCCTGGCCCCGGAGGCCACGATCATCCCGATCCGGCAGAACGACGGTCAGGGCAAGGGCGACGCCCTGTCCCTGAGCCAGGCCATCGACCACGCCGTGGCCAAGGGCGCCCAGGTCATCAACATCTCGCAGGACACCGACGTCCCGATGCCCCCCGACTCCGAGCTCGGCAAGGCGGTCAAGCGGGCCATCGACGCCAAGGTCGTCGTCGTGGCCTCCGCCGGCAACGACGGCATGAGCGGCGAGAAGCGCAAGACCTACCCGGCCGCCTTCCCCGACGTGCTCGCCGTCGGCGCCTCCGACCGCAACAACGAGCGCTCCGCCTTCTCCCAGCCCGGCGACTTCATCGGCGTCGCGGCCCCCGGCGTCGACATGGTCTCCACCGTCCCCGGCTTCGGCCAGTGCATCGACAACGGCACCAGCTTCTCCGCCCCGTACGTCGCCGGGGTCGCGGCCCTGCTGCGCGCCAAGCACGAGGACTGGAGCGTGCAGCAGATCGTCTGGCAGATCCAGAACACCGCCGAACGTTCCGTCAAGGGACGTGACGACTATGTCGGTTGGGGCGTCGTCGACCCGGTGCGCGCCCTCACCCAGGACCGAGAGCCGCCCAAGGCCCCCGTCCCCGACCCCGGACCACCGCCCGCCGCCGCCCCGGAGGCGGCCGAGCTGCCGCCGGCCGAGACGCCGCAGGAGCGCCAGGAGCGCCTGGGCACGTACGCTCTCGGCATCGGCGCCGTCCTCATCGCCGTCATCGCGGGCACCGCGACCGTCGCACGGGACACAAGGAACCGCAGACGCCGTTTGCAGTGAACGGTCACGGTTCATCAACAGAAGCGGACCGCTGGTGTTGGGCAGGGCAGCCGAACTGACTAGAGTGACAACAGGCTTCACGACTGTGATCGGGGGATTCTCGTGAAGCGGAGGGGGATCTCCAGAGCGTGTGGCCGAAATCCGCGCCGGAAGTGTCCGCTCCGCCACGTAATCCGCCGTTCCTGCCGGCGAATTGAGAAGTGAGGAGCTTCGGATGAGCAACAATTTCGGACTTGCAGACGATCCCATCGTCCAGGCCAAGAACAAGATCTCCGAAACGGCC
Source organism: Streptomyces sp. NPDC001717 (assembly GCF_042892775.1). Classification (NCBI taxonomy): domain Bacteria; kingdom Bacillati; phylum Actinomycetota; class Actinomycetes; order Kitasatosporales; family Streptomycetaceae; genus Streptomyces; species Streptomyces sp. NPDC001717. Next base: position 193,930 of record NZ_JBIAUK010000014.1, read on the forward strand.
GATGCCGTCACCACCCAGGCCCGTGAGCTGGCCGACATCCTCGCCACCGTGAGCGCGGGCTGGACCGGTGTGGGTGCCCAGGGGTTCGTCAACGCCCAGACGGTGGTGAACGAGGACCACGACCAGATCCGTCGGCTGCTCGGCGTGCTGCACAACGCGGTCGCCCAGACCAAGAACCTGAGCAACGCCCAGGACGACGACGTGCGAGCGGCCTTCAACGCCGTCCAGTCCAACGCGGGCGGCAACACCTCGGGCCTCAACTCGATCTGACGCACGTCGTATTCCGGTAAGCCCCGCTCAGCGCTAAGGAGAAGAACATGGCTGCCACTGACGGCCACACCAAGGTCACATACGAGTCCGTCCAGCAGATGGCCAACCGCATCCGCACGGTCTCGAAGAAGATCGTCGACGACCTGGCCGCTATGGACCAGGCGCTCAAGGTCGTCACGGACACCTGGGACGGTGAGGCCCACGCCGCCTACGTCCAGCTCCAGGCCAAGTACAAGGGCCAGGCCGAGCACATGAAGAACCAGCTCGAGCAGGTCGCCCAGACCATCGAGCGCGGCAAGGACGACTACCGCGCCACCGACGTCAAGGCCTCGCGCCTGTTCACCGAGGCCTTCTGAGCCAGGTGTGCGAGAAGGGGCGCGCCCGCCCGGGGTGCGCCCCTTCCGCATGTCCGCGGCCGCTCAGGGGTGATGGCGGTCCAGGTCGAACTCGCCGTCCCGGGCGCCCAGTACGAAGGCCTCCCACTCGGCCGCCGTGTACCGCAGCACCGTCTCCCGGTCCAGCGAGGACCGCATGGCCACCGCGCCCTCGGGCAACCGGGCGATCTCGACCCGCTCCTCGTCCGGGCTGGTCCCGGGCGGGCCCTCCCACTCCACGCCGCTGATGTCGAGCGCGTACAGCTCGTCCTTCTCCTGCTGGGTGCCCATGTGCGGCCTTTCCCCTCGGTGGCGCGGTCTTCACCGCCGATTATCGGCGCTGCGCCGCCCGAGGGGACGGGTTTCCCCACATCACCGGCTCACATGCCCGGCATCCGCCCGAGCTGCACCAGCGACGTGCCCCGCCGGCGCGAGGCGTAGAAGGCCCGGCCCGGAGGCATCGGACGCGGCCGGACGTTGCCGACCAGGTCGCCCTCGGACGGGTCGCCGGACAGCAGGACGCCCTGCGCGCCGAGCTCCTTGATCCGCTGCATGAACGGGTCGTACAGGGAGCGCGAGGCACCCGCCGAGTTGCGCGCGATGACGAAGCGCACGCCCGTGTCCCGGGCGAAGGGCAGGAACTCCACCAGCGGCGCCAGCGGATTGCCCTGGCTCGTGGCCACCAGATCGAAGTCGTCGATGATGATGAAGACGTCCGGACCCGTCCACCAGCTGCGGTCCCGCAACTGCTGCGGAGTGACGTCGGTCGGCGGCTGCCGGCGCGAGAACACCCCGCCCAGCGCCTCCATGTGCATCTGCAGGGAGCTCGCCATCGGCGCGTACTCCAGCAGATGCTCCTCCGGCAGCGCCCCCAGCAGGCCCCGCCGGTAGTCGCCCACGACCAGACGGGCCTGGTCGGGGGTGTAGCGCTCGGCGATCTGCCGCGCGATGAGCCGCAGCAGGTTCGTCTTGCCCGACTCGCTCTCACCGAACACCAGCAGGAAGGGGTCGGACTCGAAGTCGACGAACACCGGCTCCAGATCGGTCTCGTCGATGCCGATCGCGATCCCGCGGCCCGGGTGCTCCCCGCCCTTGGGCAGCTGGTCGGCGTGGAGCAGCCGCGGCAGCAGCCGTACGCCGGGAGCCGCGGGCCCCGTCCAGTTCTGCTTGACGGCCTCCACGAAGGCCGCGGTGGCCTCCGACAGGTCGCCCGCGTCGTGCGAGCCGTCGATCCGCGGCAGCGCACCCAGGAAGTGCAGCTTCTCCGCCACCTGACCGCGGCCCGGCATCCCCGCGGGGACGTTCGCCGCGACCTTCCGGTCGAACTCGGAGTCCATGACGTCGCCGAGCCGCAGCTCCAGCCGGCTCAGCATCTGGTCCTTGAGCGCGGCCCGCACCTCCATGTACCGCGCCGCGGTGATCACCACGTGGATGCCGTAGCCCAGACCACGAGCCGCGATGTCGTTGACGACCTGCTCCAGGCCCTCGTACTCGCCCCGGAAGTTGCCCCAGCCGTCGATGACGAGGAAGACGTCGCCCCACGCCTCGCCCGGCAGGTCACCCGCCGCGCGCCGACGCCGGTAGGTGGTGATCGAGTCGATGTTGTTGGAGCGGAAGAACTCCTCGCGGCGGTTGAGGATGCCCGCCACCTCCGAGACCGTGCGCCGCACCCGCTCCGGATCCAGACGCGAGGCGATCCCACCCACGTGCGGCAGCTCGGCGACCGCCGACAGGCTGCCACCACCGAAGTCCAGTCCGTAGAACTGCACTTCGCGCGGGGTGTGCGTGAGCGCGAACGAGGAGATCAGCGTCCGCATCAGCGTCGACTTGCCCGACTGCGGACCGCCGACCACCATCATGTGGCCCGCCGCACCCGAGAAGTCCCGGTACAGCACCTCGCGCCGCTGCTCGAACGGCTTGTCGATGAGGCCCAGCGGGACGACCAGCCCGCCCGGGCGCGTGTACCCGTCCGCGTGCAGCCCGCGCTCCGCGCTCGGCGCGAGCGCCGGCAGCAGCTGGTCCAGCGGCGGCGCCTGGTCGAGCGGCGGCAGCCACACCTGGTGCGCCGGCACGCCCTGACCCTCCAGCCGGCCCACGATCACGTCCAGCACCGTGTCCGCGAGGGCGTCGTCCTCCCGCGAGGACTGCGCCGCCAGGTACGCCGGGTCCGGGGCCGCGTACACCACCGGCACCGGAGCCGCCGTGAACAGCGCGGGCCGCCGCTCCACCGGGAACAGGCCCACCGACAGGTCCGGCCCGCCCGAACGATAGGTGCCCGAGACGTACGCCGCCTTGAAACGCGTCATCTCGTCCGTACCGAACTTCAGGTAGCCCGAACCGGGCACCGACGGCAGGTGGTAGGCGTCCGGCACACCGATCGCGGTCCGCGACTCCGCCGCCGAGAAGGTCCGCAGACCGATCCGGTACGACAGGTACGTGTCCAGGCCGCGCAGCTTGCCCTCCTCCAGCCGCTGCGAGGCCAGCAGCAGGTGCACGCCCAGCGAACGGCCGATGCGGCCGATCTGGATGAACATGTCGATGAAGTCGGGCTTCGCCGTCAGCAGCTCGCTGAACTCGTCGATCACCAGCACCAGCGAGGCCAACGGCTCCAGCGGCGCGCCGGCCGCACGGGCCTTCTCGTAGTCGTGGATGTTCGCGTAGTTGCCCGCCGCGCGCAGCAGTTCCTGCCGGCGCTGCAGCTCACCGCGGATCGAGTCGCCCATGCGGTCCACGAGCGTGAGGTCGTCCGCCAGGTTGGTGATGACCGCCGCCACGTGCGGCATCTGCCCCATGCCCGTGAAGGTCGCACCACCCTTGAAGTCGGCCAGTACGAAGTTCAGCGTCTCCGAGGTGTGCGTGACGGCCAGACCCAGCACCAGCGTGCGCAGCAGCTCCGACTTGCCGGAACCGGTGGCGCCCACGCACAGGCCGTGCGGGCCCATGCCCTCCTGCGCCGCCTCCTTCAGGTCCAGCATGACCGGGGCGCCGTCCTCGCCGACACCGATCGGCACGCGCAGCCGTTCACCGGCCGACCGCGGCCGCCAGGTCCGCGCCACGTCGACGGAGGCGGCGTCGCCCAGGTTCAGCAGGTCGGTGAAGTCCAGGTTCGCCAACAGCGGCTCGTCCTCGTCCCCGCCACCGGTGCGCATCGGCGCGAGCTGCCGGGCCAGGGCCTCCGCAGCCGGCAGCGACAGGGTGTCCGGGACGCCTTCGTAGGCGACCCCGCCGCCCGATTCCAGTCGCAGCCGGCCCGGCCGCACCACGACCGACAGCCCGCCGCGCAACTCGTCCAGATCGCCGGGGACCACCTCGACGATGGTCACGCCCTGAAGGCCCTCGGCCGCGGCGAACACCGAATCCGGCGGCACCATCCCGCCGTCCAGCACCACCACCAGGTGCGGCTGGTCCAGCACCGGGGACACCTCGCGGCTGAACCGCGGCCGCCCCTCCAGCCGGGACCCCAGCAACCCCTCCAACTCGGCGAGGTCGTCGCCGAACAACCGCTTCGTACCGGCCCCGTCGACCTGACCCGGCACCTGCGTGTGCGGCAGCCACTTCGTCCAGTCCCACGCCGGCACCGCACCCGGGGACGCCACCACGGCCACCACCAGGTCCTCGGGGGAGTGCAACGTCGCCAGCTGCGCCACCAGCGCCCGCGCCGTACCGCGCGCCGACTCCGGCTCACCGGACACCGTCACGTGGTAGAAGGCCCGGATCGAGACCGCCACCGGCAGCCCGTCCAGCGAGGAGTGCACCTTCAGGAAGCGCTGCATCGCGCCCGCCGTCAACGGCTCCAGCTCGTCCACCGGGGCGGTGTCCGGCGCCACCAGCGGCGTCGCCAGCCGCTGCGCGCCGAGTCCGAGCCGGGCCTGCCCGAAGTCCGCGTCCCCGACCCGCCGTTCCCACAGCCGGGAGCCCTCCGCCACCACCGACCACAGCTGCTCGGGAGCCGGGTGCAGGTACAACTGCGCGTCACGCTGGGTCCGCGCGGTGCGACGCACCTGACGGCGGGTCTGCGCGAGGTACTTCAGGTAGTCCCGGCGCACATCGGCCATTTGCCCCTGCGTACCGCGCCGGTAGCGCACCAACTGGGCGACGATCATGCCCAGGGTGGACACCAGCATCAGCGTGCCCATGATCCGCATGATCGGATTCGGGGTCATGAAGAAGAACACGACCGACGAGCCCATGCCCAGCATCGGCAGGACCTGCATCAGCATGCCCTCTTGCTGACCGCGCGGGAGTTCCGGAGGGGCCTCCAGCCTCAGCTCGTCCGACGGGACTTCGGGCGGCAGGGACCGCGGCGGGCGTTTGACGACGATCTGGCTCACCGGAGCATCCCCTCGAAAACGGACGGGACGCCGCAACCGGCGCCCCCAAGTCCCGGGCGTGGAGGGGGTCTCCTCCGCGCGACCGTGATCCTACTTGCCGACAGTCCGCCATATGCCCGGTAGGGTGGCCCGCCTGGGCCCTGTCCGGGCGATCCCCGCGGGTCGGCCCGCGACGCCCGGCACGGGCACCTCGCTGCGTCGTCCCGTCGCGCACGTACCGTACGAGTACGAGCTGCGACGCCCCGCCGCGCGACGGACCGCGCCGGCGGCCGCGGGCCGACCCGCGGAGACCGCCCGTACGGGGCCCGGCATACGCATCCGCGAATCGTCCGCCGACGCGGGCACCGACAACGGGGGTCACACAGGTGAGTACGGCCGCAACGACGGGCTTCTGCAGGGTCACCGTCGTGGCCCCGGACAGCCGCATCGACGTCGCCCTCCCCGAGGACATCGCCGTCGCCGACGTCTACCCCGAACTGCTGCGCCTCACCGGTCAGACCCAGCCCGTGGGCGCCCCCACCGGCTTCCACCTCGTGCGACGCTCCGGCACCGTCCTCGACGGCGCGCGGACCCTCGCCGCCCAGCAGGTCCTCGACGGCGAGGTGCTCAGCCTGCGCCCCTTCGCCGAGTCCCTGCCGCCGGCCGTCTTCGACGACGTCTCCGACGCCGTCGCCTCCGCCGTCGTGCGCGACCGGCACCGCTGGAGCGACGACATGCTGCGCGGCGCGGGCCTGGCCGGTGCCGGCGTGCTCCTCGTGATGCTGGGCTTCGTCCTCTGGTACGCCGACCCGATCCGCCACGACATGCACGGACTGCCCGGCATCATCGCCGGCGCCGTCGGCCTCCTGCTCACCGCCCTGGCCGGGGTCCGCGCACGCGTCTACCGCGACCGGGGCTCCGCCGTCGCGCTCGGCCTCAGCTCCCTCCCGCTCCTGCTGATCGCCGGCTCCGGGATCATCGCCCCCGCCGCCGGTGAGGGACCCGGCCGCCTCCAGTTCCTCCTCGGCTGCGTCTGCGTCCTCGTCGCCTCGGTCGCCCTCGTCGCGCTCACCCCCAGCGGGGACGCCCCCTTCGTCGCGGCCACCTTCGTGGCCGCCACCGGCACCCTCGCCACCTTCGCCGCCATCGCCACCGAGGCCTCCGCCACCTACACCGCGGCCGCCTGCGCCCCCGTCGCCATCGGCCTCGTCGCCTTCCTGCCCAGCCTCTCCGCCCGCGTCGCCCGGCTGCCCATCGGCTACGCCGCGCCGCAGAGCGCCACCGACGAGTACGTCGACTACGCGGGGACCCCGGACCGCTACGACACCGAGCCGTACGGTGACCAGTCCGCCGCCGACGGCTCCGACCAGGGCGCCCCGCTCGACGCCGAGGCCATCGCCGCCCAAGCCCGCCGCGGCCACGAGATGCTGCTCGGTCTCGTCGCCGGCTGCGCCGCGGTCGCCGTCGGCTCCGCCGCCGTCCTCGGTTTCTCCGACAACACCTGGGGCCGCCTGCTGGCACTCGCCACCGGCCTCGCCATGCTGCTGCGCGCCCGGCTCTTCCGCTACACCTCGCAGGTGGTCTGCGCCCTGGCCGCCGGCCTGATCGCCATCGCGCTGCTGATCCTGGGCCTGGCCCTGCACCCGCCGGTCGAGCTCCTCGAAGCCCTGGCCAAGCAGGACCACAGCGGCATGGCCATCCGTACGATCTGGCTGACCGCCGCGGTCGCGGGCGGCGCGGCCCTCCTCGCGGGAATTGCGCTTGTCATCCCCCGCAAGGGCCTGTCACCCTTCTGGGGAAGGCTGCTCGACCTCACCGAGGCGGCGGTCCTGCTCAGCCTGGTCCCCCTGGCCCTGGCCGTGCTGGACGTCTACTCCCGGGCCCGCTCTCTCACCAGCTGAGACGTCGCGACCCGGCAGCCTGGTACGCTGTGTGACGGCCGTTTGTGTACGCGTCCCCCGGATTCCTCGACGAGAGGGTCTGTGGACTGCGCTCAGCGAGCCCCGCCTCCCGAGTTACGGAAGCTCCCCAGAGATTCAGACCTGGGGCACTCGGTGGCTACGAAGACCCATACGAGGAGTACGCGTGCCGCTCGACGCCGCTACGAAGAAGCAGATCATCGCAGAGTTTGGTGCCAAGGAGGGCGACACCGGCTCCCCCGAGGTCCAGGTCGCCATGCTGTCCCGCCGCATCTCGGACCTGACCGAGCACCTCAAGGCCCACAAGCACGACCACCACTCCCGTCGTGGTCTGCTGATCCTGGTCGGCCAGCGTCGCCGCCTGCTGCAGTACCTGGCCAAGAAGGACATCCAGCGCTTCCGTACGCTGGTCGAGCGCCTCGGCATCCGCCGCGGTGCGGCCGGCGCCAAGTAAAGCGTCGTGGAGGGAGCGGTTCCCACTTCCGGGGGCCGCTCCCTTTGCTGTACGTGCGCACCGGACCGGACCCTTTGTAGTCTGGAACGGACGCCGTGCGCGCCTGACGAAGACGCGCACAACTGAAGAGGAGGAGCGCCCTCCCTACGCCGCCGGTCCTCGGTAGTGGCACCCGGAATGCCCGCACGGGCGCCGGACCCGGGTGCTTCGATCGAAGACCGGCCTCAGGCCAGGCGCGCTTCTCCGCAACCGTCCACCGCCACACGGGCGGCGGACGGAGACGACGAAAATGGAGAAAACGCTAGTGGAGAACGAGACCCACTACGCCGAAGCCGTGATCGACAACGGTTCCTTCGGCACCCGCACCATCCGCTTCGAGACGGGCCGTCTGGCCCGCCAGGCCGCCGGCTCCGCCGTTGCCTACCTGGACGACGACACGATGGTGCTTTCCGCGACCACCGCGTCGAAGAAGCCCAAGGACCAGCTCGACTTCTTCCCCCTGACGGTGGACGTCGAGGAGCGCCAGTACGCGGCCGGCAAGATCCCCGGCTCGTTCTTCCGCCGTGAGGGCCGCCCCTCCGAGGACGCGATCCTCACCTGTCGCCTGATCGACCGCCCGCTGCGCCCCTCCTTCAAGAAGGGCCTGCGCAACGAGATCCAGGTCGTCGCCACGGTCATGGCGCTCAACCCCGACCACCTGTACGACGTCATCGCGATCAACGCCGCGTCCGCGTCCACGCAGCTGGCCGGCCTGCCCTTCTCCGGCCCGATCGGCGGCGTCCGCGTCGCGCTGATCCGCGGCCAGTGGGTTGCCTTCCCGACGCACACCGAGCTCGAGGACGCCGTCTTCGACATGGTCGTCGCCGGTCGCACCCTCGAGGACGGCGACGTCGCGATCATGATGGTCGAGGCCGAGGCCACCGAGCAGACCATCGCCCTCGTCAAGGGCGGCGCCGAGGCGCCGACCGAGGAGATCGTCGCCGCGGGCCTCGAGGCCGCGAAGCCGTTCATCAAGGTCCTCTGCAAGGCCCAGGCCGACCTGGCCGCCAAGGCCGCCAAGCCCGAGGGCGAGTTCCCGGTCTTCCTGGACTACCAGGACGACGTGTACGAGGCCCTCGCGGCCGCCGTCAAGGGCGAGCTCTCCCAGGCGCTGACCATCGCGGGCAAGCAGGACCGCGAGGCCGAGCTGGACCGCGTCAAGGAGATCGCCGCCGAGAAGCTCCTCCCGGCCTTCGAGGGTCGCGAGAAGGAGATCTCCGCCGCCTACCGCAGCCTGACCAAGGCCCTGGTGCGCGAGCGCGTCATCAAGGACAAGGTCCGCATCGACGGCCGCGGGATCACGGACATCCGTACCCTCGCCGCCGAGGTCGAGGCCATCCCGCGCGTGCACGGCTCGGCGCTGTTCGAGCGTGGCGAGACCCAGATCCTGGGCGTCACCACCCTCAACATGCTCCGCATGGAGCAGCAGCTGGACACCCTCTCCCCGGTGACCCGCAAGCGCTACATGCACAACTACAACTTCCCGCCGTACTCCGTCGGCGAGACCGGCCGCGTCGGTTCGCCGAAGCGCCGCGAGATCGGCCACGGCGCGCTCGCCGAGCGCGCGATCGTGCCGGTCCTGCCGACCCGCGAGGAGTTCCCCTACGCGATCCGCCAGGTGTCCGAGGCCCTCGGCTCCAACGGTTCGACGTCCATGGGCTCGGTCTGCGCCTCCACCATGTCGCTGCTGAACGCCGGTGTGCCGCTCAAGGCCCCCGTCGCCGGTATCGCCATGGGCCTGATCTCCCAGGAGATCGACGGCAAGACCCACTACGTCGCCCTCACCGACATCCTCGGTGCGGAGGACGCCTTCGGCGACATGGACTTCAAGGTCGCCGGCACCAAGGAGTTCGTCACCGCCCTCCAGCTCGACACCAAGCTGGACGGCATCCCGGCCTCCGTCCTGGCCGCGGCCCTCAAGCAGGCCCGCGACGCCCGCCTCCACATCCTCGACGTGATGATGGAAGCGATCGACACGCCGGACGAGATGTCCCCGAACGCCCCGCGGATCATCACCGTCAAGATCCCGGTGGACAAGATCGGTGAGGTCATCGGCCCCAAGGGCAAGATGATCAACCAGATCCAGGAGGACACCGGCGCCGAGATCACGATCGAGGACGACGGCACCATCTACATCGGTGCCGCCGACGGCCCGGCCGCCGAGGCCGCCCGCGCCACGATCAACGGCATCGCCAACCCGACCATGCCGGAGGTCGGCGAGCGCTACCTGGGTACGGTCGTCAAGACCACCACCTTCGGTGCGTTCGTGTCCCTGCTCCCGGGCAAGGACGGCCTGCTGCACATCTCGCAGATCCGCAAGCTCGCCGGTGGCAAGCGCGTGGAGAACGTCGAGGACGTGCTCGCGGTCGGCACCAAGGTCCAGGTGGAGATCGCCGAGATCGACCAGCGCGGCAAGCTCTCCCTGATCCCCGTGATCGACGGCGAGGCCGCCGGCGACGAGGCCGACAAGGACGACTCCGACAAGTGATGTCGCGTAGTTCCCGTGTGACGGCCCGCCCCTCTTCGGAGGGGCGGGCCGTCGCCCGTACCCAAACCCTCCTCAAGGGCAGCAACGGCATCGGCACCGTCCGACGCACCGTCCTCCCCGGCGGCCTGCGCGTCGTCACCGAGACGCTGCCCTCGGTCCGCTCCGCCACCTTCGGCATCTGGGCCCACGTGGGCTCCCGCGACGAGACCCCGTCGCTGGCCGGCAGCACGCACTACCTGGAGCACCTCCTCTTCAAGGGCACGCGACGACGCAGCGCCCTCGACATCTCCTCCGCGATCGACGCGGTCGGCGGCGAGATGAACGCCTTCACGGCGAAGGAGTACACCTGCTACTACGCACGGGTGCTCGACACCGACCTGCCGCTGGCGATCGACGTCGTCTGCGACATGCTCACCGGCTCGCTGATCCGCGAGGAGGACGTCGACGCCGAGCGCGGCGTGATCCTCGAAGAGATCGCGATGACCGAGGACGACCCGGGCGACTGCGTGCACGACCTGTTCGCGCACACCATGTACGGGGACACCCCCCTGGGCCGCCCCGTGCTCGGCACCGTCGACACGATCAACGCCCTCGGCGCCGACCGGATCCGCCGCTTCTACAAGAAGCACTACGACCCCCGCCACCTGGTGGTCGCCGCGGCCGGCAACGTCGACCACAACAAGGTCGTGCGTCAGGTCCGCGCGGCCTTCGAGCAGGCCGGCGCGCTGAAGCACACCGACGCCGAGCCGATCGGCCCGCGCGGCGGCACCAAGCGCATCCGCACCGCGGGCCGCGTCGACCTGGTCGGCCGCAAGACCGAGCAGGCCCACGTGGTCCTCGGCATGCCGGGTCTCGCCCGCACCGACGAGCGCCGCTGGGCGCTCGGCGTGCTGAACACGGCACTCGGCGGCGGCATGTCCTCCCGCCTCTTCCAGGAGGTGCGGGAGAAGCGCGGCCTGGCCTACAGCGTGTACTCGTACACCTCGGGCTTCGCCGACACGGGCCTCTTCGGCGTGTACGCGGGCTGCCGCCCCAACCAGGTCCACGACGTACTGCGGATCTGCCGCGACGAGCTCGACAAGGTGGCCTCCGAGGGCCTCGCCGACGACGAGATCAAGCGGGCGATAGGGCAGCTCTCGGGCTCGACCGTCCTCGGCCTGGAGGACACCGGCGCGATCATGAACCGCATCGGCAAGAGCGAGCTGTGCTGGGGCGACCAGATGTCGGTCGACGACATGCTGGCCCGCATCGCCGCGGTGACCCCGGACGACGTCCGTTCGGTCGCACAGGATGTACTGGCCCAGCGGCCCTCGCTCGCGGTGATCGGCCCCCTGAAGGAGAAGCAGGCGGCGCGCCTCGACGAAGCGGTCGCCTAGTTTCGTACGGATGCAAGGGAAGCAATATGAGCAAGCTGCGCGTGGCGGTCCTCGGGGCTCAGGGCCGGATCGGCTCCGAAGCGGTCAAGGCGGTCGAGGCCGCCGACGACATGGAGCTGGTGGCCGCCCTCGGCCGCGGCGACAAGCTGGAGACGCTGGCGGACGCCGGCGCCCAGGTCGCCGTCGAGCTGACCACCCCGGCCTCGGTCATGGGGAACCTGGACTTCCTCGTCCGCCACGGCATCCACGCGGTGGTGGGCACCACCGGCTGGACCGAGGACCGTCTCGCCCAGCTGAACACCTGGCTCGCCGGCTCCCCGGCGACCGGTGTGCTCATCGCCCCGAACTTCTCCATCGGTGCCGTCCTCACCATGAAGTTCGCCGCCCAGGCCGCCCGCTACTTCGAATCCGTCGAGGTCGTCGAGCTGCACCACCCGAACAAGGTCGACGCCCCCTCCGGCACCGCGACCCGTACGGCGCAGCTCATCGCGGCCGCCCGCGCCGAGGCCGGCCTCGGCGCCCAGCCCGACGCCACCGCCACCGCCCTCGACGGCGCGCGCGGCGCGGACGTCGACGGGGTACCGGTGCACGCCGTCCGCCTGCGGGGCCTGCTGGCCCACCAGGAGGTGCTCCTCGGCAGCGAGGGCGAGACCCTGACCATCCGTCACGACTCCCTGCACCACAGCAGCTTCATGCCGGGCATCCTGCTCGGCGCGCGCCGCGTGACGCAGACCCCGGGCCTCACCTTCGGCCTGGAAAACTTCCTCGACCTGGGCTGACCGGACTGATTTCACGATGCGCGCGAAGATCACGTACTTCCTCACGGCCGCCGTTCTGGTCGTCTACTTCGTCCTGGCCGGCAGCCGGGGCCTGATGCTGATCCGGCACGGCACCTGGATCACCGTCACCCTCGGGGCGGCCGTGTTGATCCTGCCGGTCATCGGCGTCTGGTTCCTCTGGAAGAACACGCAGTTCGTCACCAAGGCCAACCAGCTCGCGATCGAGCTGGAGGCCGAGGGCGGCCTGCCCGTCGACGAACTCGAACGGGACCAGTACGGCCGGATCCTGCGTGATTCCGCCGACGAGGTCTTCGCACGCCGCAAGGCCGAGACCGAGGACGAGCCGGGGGACTGGCGCAACTGGTTCCGGCTCGCCGTCGCCTACCGCGACGCCCGCGACACCCCGCGCGCCCGCACGGCGATGCAGCGCGCCATCGCCCTGCACGACAAGAAGCCCGTACAGGTCTGACCTGTACGGGCTTCCCGTCCGAGTTCGAAACACGCGGCCAACGAGGCGCGGCCAACGAGGCCTACGACGCCTCCGAGGTCACGCGGCCACGGGCCGGTACTCCTCGGCCCAGGCCCCGACCGTGTCGGCGGCCCGGTCGAAGGCCTCGGAGCGCGACAGGAAATCGGCGCTGTGGTCGGTCAGCAGCGCCGGCGGCTCCGCACCGTCGCGCACGGTCGCCGTCAGGGCCTGCCCCTGCACGGTCCTCGGCAGCCCGAGCCAGCGCACGGGCTGCTGCACCGTACGCAGCTCGACGATCTCGCTCCACGCGAGGGTGCGGCTCCCGAGGAACCCCACCCGGCGCAGCCCCGCACGGCTCACCCACACGCCCACCTGAAGCATCCGCAGCGCCGAACCGACCACCGAGAGGGCGGCGAGCAGGCACACGCCCGCCCCGGCCCACGCGCCGGCGAAGGCGACGATCATCGTGGCCAGCAGCATGAAGGCGGACAGCAGGAGCAGCACGGCGGAGATGGCCACCCGCCAGGGGCCCGGCCGGTAGGGCCGCCGCCAGCGGTCGTGGTCGACATGGGCCAGTACCGCGTCGTCGTCGTCCGCATCGGACACGCCGTCGGCCGTCAGGAAGGGCAGGGGCACGGCTGGACCTCACTCACATGCACGTTCGGTTGGGCTGTGCCCGTGAGGCTACCGCCCTTCGGACGCCTCCGACTGCTGCGACTTCTCGGGAGCCTTGCTCGGCTGGAGTGCCGGCATGCCGAAGAGCAGCGAGCCGACGAGCCCCGCCACCACGGTCAGACCGACCAGACTACGGGCGGCCAACTGGCTCTTGCTCAGACTCTCGCGCGGCGGCGGAGTGACGTTGCTGCGGAAACGGTCGGCCTCGGCGACGAAGGCGAACGGGACGGGTTCGCGCCGGCGAAACATCAGGGGCATCTCCTCGACAGTGGGTGGCGGGCGTTCTGCGGGTTCTCCTGGATAGACGTACGAGCCGGTCAATCGGTGCCGGATTTCGGGACATTCACCGGATTTGGTGTCGCCGCGTCAGCTGTCCGGGTGTCCGGCCCGCGTCCGCGCTTGCGCGGGCGTCGACGGGCTCCGACATAGAGTTGGGCGCGCCCCAGGAATGCGCGTTCGGAAGGACCCCGGTGAGCGAGACCCCCGCTTCAGACCTGAAACCCAGCTTCCGCAGCGATGTGACGGTGGAGCTGGTGAAGCACTCCGCCGCCGACTCCGACGTGCTGTGGGCCGCCCGGGTCTCCACCGCCGGCGAACAGTCCCTCGACGAGCTGCAGAAGGACCCGGAGCGCTCCAAGGGCCTCGTCAACTACCTGATGCGCGACCGCCACGGCAGCCCCTTCGAGCACAACTCGATGACCTTCTTCATCAGCGCCCCGATCTTCGTCTTCCGAGAGTTCATGCGTCACCGGGTGGGCTGGTCCTACAACGAGGAATCGGGCCGCTACAGGGAGCTGGAGCCCGTCTTCTACGTCCCGGACTCCGAGCGCAAGCTCGTCCAGGAGGGTCGCCCGGGCAGGTACGTCTTCGTCGAGGGCACCGAGGCGCAGCAGGAGCTGACCGCCCGGGTCATGGAGGACTCGTACGTCCATGCCTACGAGGCGTACCGGGAGATGCTGGCCGCCGGTGTCGCCCGCGAGGTGGCCCGTTCGGTCCTGCCGGTGGGTCTCTTCTCGTCGATGTACGCCACCTGCAACGCCCGCTCGCTGATGCACTTCCTCGGCCTGCGCACCCAGCACGAGCTGGCCACGGTGCCGTCCTTCCCGCAGAGGGAGATCGAGATGGTCGGCGAGAAGATGGAGCGGCACTGGGCGAAGCTCATGCCGCTCACGTACGCGGCCTTCAACGACAACGGCCGGGTTGCCCCGTAAGGTCTGCTTCGAGCCGCACGCACAGATGTGCTGCGGCAAGTCCGAAGTGTCCGTATTGCGACGTTTCGGAAAGTTCATCTAGGCTGATCAAACGGATCCGGCACTGCCTGAACCCCCGAGCAGGCAGTGCCGGGCTCCAACACCCTGTTGACGTCCCCCGAGGGGACACCGCGAGCGTGGCAGCGAGTAGCGTGTTACCCATGGCTCCGATCTCGACTCCGCAGACCCCCTTCGGGCGGGTCCTCACCGCCATGATCACGCCGTTTACGGCGAATGGCGACCTCGACCTCGACGGCGCGCAGCAGCTCGCCGTCCACTTGGTGGACGCAGGCAACGACGGCCTGATCATCAACGGCACCACCGGTGAGTCGCCGACCACCACCGACGCGGAGAAAAACGACCTCGTACGAGCCGTCCTCGAAGCCGTCGGAGACCGCGCCCACGTGGTCGCCGGCATCGGCACCAACGACACCCGCCACACCCTGGAACTGGCCCGCCAGGCCGAGCGCACGGGCGCCCACGGCCTGCTCGCCGTCACCCCGTACTACAGCAAGCCGCCGCAGGAGGGCCTCTTCCGGCACTTCACGGCGATCGCCGACGCCACCGAGCTGCCGGTCATGCTCTACGACATCCCCGGCCGCAGCGGTGTCCCGATCGAGACGGAAACCCTCGTCCGACTGGCCGAGCACCCCCGTATCGTGGCCAACAAGGACGCCAAGGGCGACCTCGGCAAGGCGAGCTGGGCCATCGCGCGGAGCGGCCTGGCCTGGTACTCGGGCGACGACATGCTGAACCTGCCCCTCCTGTCGGTGGGTGCGGTCGGCTTCGTCTCCGTGGTCGGCCACGTGGTCAGCCCCGACCTGCGCGCCATGCTGGAGGCCCACCTGGGCGGGGACGTCCAGAAGGCCGCCGAGATCCACCAGAAGCTGCTCCCGATCTTCACCGGCATGTTCCGCACCCAGGGCGTGATGACCACGAAGGCCGCACTGGCCCTGCAGGGCCTGCCCGCCGGCCCGCTGCGACTCCCGCTGATCGGGCTGACCGACGAAGAGACTGCTCAGCTCAAGATCGATCTTGCCGCGGGCGGGGTACAGCTCTGACAACAGACTTCACAACTGAATAGGCAAGACCAAAACACACAACAGCAAGTGCACGAATGACATGCGCGCCACGTGCCTTAAGGGGTACGTGGCGTGTGTGGTGAAGGAGAAACTTTTGAGCCATCCGCACCCTGAACTGGGCCCGCCGCCGAAGCTCCCCAAGGGCGGCCTCCGGGTCACCCCCCTGGGCGGTCTCGGTGAGATCGGCCGGAACATGACCGTCTTCGAGTTCGACGGCCGCCTGCTGATCGTCGACTGCGGCGTGCTCTTCCCCGAGGAGGAGCAGCCCGGCATCGACCTGATCCTTCCGGACTTCACGTCCATCCGGGATCGCCTCGACGACATCGAGGGCATCGTCCTCACGCACGGTCACGAAGACCACATCGGCGCCGTCCCGTACCTCCTCCGCGAGAAGCCGGACATCCCGCTGATCGGCTCCAAGCTGACGCTGGCCCTCATCGAGGCGAAGCTCCAGGAGCACCGCATCCGCCCCTACACCCTCGAGGTGAAGGAAGGCGAGCGCGAGGCCCTCGGCCCCTTCGACTGCGAGTTCATCGCGGTCAACCACTCCATCCCGGACGCCCTGGCCGTCGCGATCCGCACGCCCGCGGGCATGGTCGTCGCCACCGGCGACTTCAAGATGGACCAGCTCCCGCTGGACAGGCGCCTCACCGACCTGCACGCCTTCGCGCGTCTGAGCGAGGAGGGCATCGACCTCCTCCTCTCCGACTCGACGAACGCCGAGGTCCCGGGCTTCGTACCGCCCGAGCGCGAGATCTCCAACGTCCTGCGGAACGTCTTCGCGAACGCCCACAACCGGATCATCGTGGCCAGCTTCGCCAGCCACGTGCACCGCATCCAGCAGATCCTCGACGCCGCTCACGAGTACGGCCGCCGGGTCGCGTTCGTCGGCCGTTCGATGGTCCGCAACATGGGCATCGCCCGCGACCTCGGTTACCTGCGGGTCCCCGCCGGTCTCGTCGTGGACGTGAAGACCCTCGACGACCTGCCGGCCCACGAGGTCGTCCTGGTCTGCACGGGTTCCCAGGGCGAGCCGATGGCGGCCCTGTCCCGCATGGCGAACCGGGACCACCAGATCCGCATCGTCCCGGGTGACACGGTCATCCTCGCGTCGTCCCTGATCCCGGGCAACGAGAACGCGGTCTACCGCGTGATCAACGGCCTGACCCGCTGGGGCGCCAACGTCGTCCACAAGGGCAACGCCAAGGTCCACGTCTCGGGCCACGCCTCCGCCGGCGAGCTGCTGTACTTCTACAACATCTGCAAGCCGCGGAACCTGATGCCGGTCCACGGCGAATGGCGCCACCTGCGCGCCAACGCCGAGCTCGGTGCCATGACGGGTGTCCCGAAGGACCGCATCGTCATCGCCGAGGACGGCGTGGTCGTCGACCTGATCGACGGCAAGGCCCGGATCTCCGGCAAGGTCCAGGCCGGCTACGTGTACGTGGACGGCCTCTCGGTCGGCGACGTCACGGAGGTCCACCTCAAGGACCGCAAGATCCTCGGCGACGAGGGCATCATCTCGGTCTACGTCGTGGTGGACAGCACCACGGGCAAGGTCGTGAGCGGCCCGAACATCCAGGCCCGCGGCTCCGGTATCGAGGACTCCGCCTTCGCCCCGGTGGTCACCAAGATCGAAGAGGCCATCGCCCGCGCGGCCTCCGACGGAGTGGCCGAGCCGCACCAGATCCAGCAGCTCATCCGCCGCACGATGGGCAAGTGGGTCTCGGACAGCTACCGCCGCCGCCCGATGATCCTCCCCGTCGTCGTCGAGGTCTGACCCTCGCCGTAGCGACGTCACCGGAGCGGGGCAACCGGATTTGCATCCGGGGGCCCCGCTCCAGTACGTTTACGTCTCCACCCCGCGAGACAACCGGGCACACATGTGTGTCCGGTCGCGTCGTGCGGGCGGGTGGGAATCAAGACCAGGGAGACCTGATAAAGTCTGATCCACCCGAAAGGGAAAGGCCCTCCGAAGGCCATCGGAATTCCAATCCAGTCGGAAACGACACGGAAAAGAGTCTGATAGAGTCGGAACCGCCGGAAAGGGAAAGCGTGAAAGCGAAGAACCTGGAAAGCACCGAGGAAGTCGGACACAAAAGAGTCTGATAGAGTCGGAAACGCAAGACAGCAGAACAGAAGCCCGGAGGAAAGCCCGAGAGGGTGAGTACAAAGGAAGCGTCCGTTCCTTGAGAACTCAACAGCGTGCCA